>JAGQVC010000213.1 GCA_020438185.1 Bacteroidota bacterium | reverse complement strand
GCATACATGCAATATAGAAAAGATTGCAACCCGAAATTTAATTTATCTATTATGAAGATAGTAAACAGGATAATCTCCAGGCATCGAAAGTCTTTAATGACGGATTGGGACCATTAAGTTGTATTCTCCAGATGTTTTTATTTCTAACAAACCAGTTTCCTAATAACTGATAAATAACCGGCATACGTAAAATGCGATAAGCCAGCACGAGTTTACTTTTTACCGGGAATGGTATTTTCTTTTCCTGACATAAATCCTTTAACCGAAATAAATTGTCAAGACTCTGTTCTATTTTTTTTAGAAACTGGTCTGTCGGCTCCAATCCATCATGCAACACAGGATTATTAATATGAATTATTTGAATTTTTTGCTTTACCGCCTCAGCTGCAAAGAGGGTGTCTTCATACCCATATCCAAATAATCCTTCATCGAACCGGATTGACTCAAATGCTGATTTATGGATGAAAAAATTGTTGGAAAGAAAATGATTAACCGGATCCTTCATTCTTGATATCGGGTCGATCAACTCTCTTTCGGAACCCCATTTCCAATGAAGTATTTTCCTTATTTCTGCAGGTGGTTCCTCTTGATATATTCTTCCACCGGAGATAATTTTATTCTTCTCTGCATGTTTAATAAATTCAACCAGTATGTTCTGGTTATTCAAAATTCTACTGTCACAATCCAGAAACCAAAGCCACTCACCAGCAGCTTTCGCAGCCAATTTATTTCGGATTCCGGATCTGCCGTAATTTCGTTCCGCCTCAGAATAATCGACAAAAGGAAGGTTTATTATTTCGGCATTTATTACTTTGAAATCTGCATGGCTACCATCATCAAGGAAAATAATCTCGACCGGTTCACTTAAGTTTGCTCCAATAGTTGATAATTCGTGTGCAAGGGCTCTGACATCCTCGTTAAAAACCGGAATCAGAATAGACACCATACGATTAAAGGAGATTGGAATCGATGATTACTCCACCGTCACATTTAATAGTGCGGGCCCTGTGCAATTCAAACAATGTTAAGTCGTGCGTTGCCACAAGTACGCTGCGGCCGTTGGCTGCGATGTCAAGGAGTATCTGGAGTATTTCTGCGGTTGTTTCCGGGTCAAGGCTGCCTGTTGGTTCATCTGCAAGAATTACTTCCGGGTCGTTAAGCAAAGCTCTGGCAATTCCTACCCTTTGTTGCTCTCCTCCTGATAATTGATGTGGCATCTTGTGCTTTTTGGTTGGTAAGCCAACTTTTTTCAAAACATCCTGTATGCGTTCATCCATTTCGGTTTTGTTTTTCCAGCCGGTTGCCTTAAGCACAAAACGCAGATTATCTTCGACCGAACGGTCGGATAACAATTGAAAATCCTGAAAGATAATTCCCAGCTTTCTTCTCAGTTTGGGAATTTCACGTGTTTTAATCTTTTTTAAATCAAAGTCAGCAATTGAGGCTTCACCTTCGCGAAGAGGTAAATCTGCATATAGTGTTTTAAGTATTGAACTTTTACCGCTTCCGGTTTTTCCAATCAGATATACAAACTCACCCTTTTCTATCTCTATGTTTACATCACTGAGAATCAGATGGTCGTGTTGAAAAATATTTACGCCTTTCAGGCTGATCGTTGTGTCCATTCCCATACTCAGTCAAATTTAATTACTTTCCCAAAAGGCATTTCTTCAATCAATTTCAGCAGCTCATCCATCCTGTCACCTAAGCCAATTTTTTCCAGAGATTTTTCCGGACGGTCAACCCGAAAATATGCCTTAAGTGTGAAATCATTGTCCCTGATCTGTATGTAGTCAGGGATTTTTGCTTTGCCTTTAATTTTTAAAATGTGCATAATTGAAACGGTATGCGAATGTATTAATTTGAACTTGTTTCGCCGGGTTGCCCGGGAACAGATTATCAACCGTTCAACCTGAATAAGGTTTATACCACTTCTGCTCAGACTGAAATACGATTATGTATTAAACGGATGTATCTGGATCAGAGTTAGATAGCCACGTCTTTTCTTTGAAAAATTGTTTGTATTCCGGGAGTTTTGATCTTGGGATTCTGGTTGCAATCTGAACTTTCTCAGTCATTTTTGGTGGCTCGTACTCCAGTTGATTGTCCTTAAGAAATTTCATCAGTTCTCCTATTTTCTCATAGTTGGTTTCCAGAATTAATGTGGATGCAATAACTCTTGAAACAGGAATACAATTCTCAAGCGCTTCTGCCGCAGCTTGTTTGTATGCATTAATCAAACCAGGCACACCCAGCAGGGTTCCACCGAAATACCGCACAACAACAACCAGGGTTTCCTGTAAAGTTCTGGATCGGATTTGTCCAAGTATTGGTTTTCCGGCCGAGCCCGATGGCTCGCCGTCATCGTTGGCTCTCCAGTATTCGTTTTCAGGTCTGATCAAATATGCGTAGCAAAAGTGCCTTGCAGAAGCATGCTCTTTTCTCAATTCCTCTATTCTATTTTTTACATCTTCTTCATCTTTTACGTGAAAGGCATAGCCAATAAACTTACTTCCTCTGTCCCTGAAGGTTCCCTGACTGGTGTCAGAGATTGTGAGATATGTATCTTCTTCATTAATGGACATCAGAACAAATTAAGTATTTGCTCCGAAAAAGCAATCAAAGCAATAGAAACCAGACAGAGAGAAATGCCTATTTTATTGATTGTTGTTATTTTTTCTTTAAAAAGAAAAATTCCGGCGAGAGCCGAAACCGCAACAATGGACATATTGTTGACAGGAAAGACAACAGAACTTTGCAGCGATTTAATTGATAAAGATTTGAGAAGAAAAAATACCGAGAAATAATTTGGAATGCCAAGTGCGATTCCTCCTAAAATTGCCCGAGATTGTGGCAATTGCCTAATTTTAATATATCTGTAGATTAAAGTTAAAACCCCGGCAATCAAAGAAGTAATAAAAATCCAGCTTAAAAATGGTTGCAAACCTTTATCTCCTAAAGTGAAGGTCTCGTTGTACTTGAAAAAGGTATCAATAAATCCACTGGCAATAAATACAATCAGGGGAAACATTGCAAAGCGCCTGTCAATATCTTGCCTATTCTCGGTTTTAGTTGTAAAATATACGGCAACAAATGCCAGAATGATTCCAAGGATTTTAATAAAATTAATTGTATCGCCTAAAACAATAACGGTAAATATAACTGGAATAATCAGCGACATTTTGTTTGCCACAGTCGTTACAGAAACTCCGATTTTTTGGGTACTTACAGCAATCACATTAAATAGCGATATGAAAAGAATGCCTATTATTACTGCGTTCCAGAACCAGGGTTGCGCCGGAGTTTCCTCAAAGGGAATTCCCGAGCTATCAAGCAGCAAACTTAGCACTCCGGCAACCAGATAATTTATTACAATTGCGTCGAATGTGTGTATTCTGAATTTATCAAAATATTTGAAAATTATCATCAGCGATGAAGAGCTCAGGATACTGAGAATTAGGTATTGCATAAAAGCCTTTAATCTGCGAAAATATCAAATTCACAGTTTATTCGAACGGGCCCATTCATGATTTGAAAAATTGAATCAGTTTTATCATCAGGCTTATTATCAAACTGATGATTAGCATAGTAGTTATTGGGATATACATGCTAAATTCGCTTCTTTCTATTCGGATATCTCCGGGAAGCCTTCCTATCCAGTTTAGTTTGTCACCAAGAAACCAGATTATTAAGCCCAGCAATGCAAGCAAACAACCTGCGATGAAGATGTATTTACCAATCTGATTCATTTGCTGATGCGTTTCCTGCCTTCGGCTGATATGGCAAAATTGCGA
>JAGQVC010000212.1 GCA_020438185.1 Bacteroidota bacterium | reverse complement strand
AGTTCTGATACAAGTGTTCTAAGTCTTTCACTCATTGAAGCTTTGTTAAATGAAACAGGTCTCGATGCAGGCCAGCTGTTCCGTCAGGATATCGTTACGCTGCATGATGAATTAAAACAGATCAGACTGGTGATTTTTGATGTTGATGGTGTGATGACCGATGCAGGAATGTATTACACTGAATCGGGCGATGAGTTTAAGAAGTTCAATGCCCGGGACGGAATAGCAATTCGGCGATTGAACAAAGCCGGGTTCACAACCGGTGTTATCAGCCACGGAATCAACAGGAAACTCATTGAACGAAGGTGCGACTTACTGGGGATTTCTAAAGTGTATGCAGGGGAAGAACCTAAAATAAATGTGCTCAGTGCCTGGTGCGAAGAGCTTGGAATAAAGTTGAGTGAAACAGCTTTTATTGGCGATGATATCAATGATCTCAGCCTTATCACTGAGGTTGGTTTTAGCGCCTGTCCGGCGGATGCTGTTAATGCAGTTAAAAGCCGATGCGACCTTATTCTTGAACGAAGTGGGGGAAATGGTGCCATTCGCGAACTTGTTGAAAGATGCTTCATTCATTTAAATAATTAATTGGTTATGCTGGAGAATGATTTGATTTTGCGCGCTGCGCGCGGAGAAGAGGTTGAACGGACACCTGTTTGGATGATGCGTCAGGCAGGCAGAATTTTACCTGAATACAGGGAGGTAAGAAGTCGGCTGAGTGGATTCAAAGAATTGGTTGAAACGCCTGAACTTGCTGCTGAGGTTACTATTCAACCTGTGGATTTACTGGGCGTGGATGCTGCCATCATTTTTTCTGATATTCTGGTGATACCTCAGGCAATGGGTTGCCCTTACGAGATGGTCGAAAACAGGGGACCCTGGTTTGAACATACGGTTCGATCGAATGCCGATTTGAACACCCTGAAAGTAGCAAATCCATACGAAGACTTAAGTTTTGTGCTGGAAGCAATCAAAATCACAAAAACCCGGCTTAACGGCAGGGTCCCCCTGATTGGATTCGCTGGCGCGCCCTGGACTTTATTCGCTTATATGTCGGAAGGCTCCGGTTCAAAAACATTCTCGGTTGCCCGAAAACTGCTGTATACTTCACCGGATTTTGCGCATAAGCTGCTTGACATGATCACAGACAGCACAATAGCTTATTTGAAAGCACAGGTTGAAGCCGGGGCCGATATGTTACAGATTTTCGACTCCTGGGCAGGCATTCTGCCGCCTGATCAGTACGAAAAATTCTCCCTGAAATACATCCGGAAAATTTGTGAGGCAGTTAATGAAGTACCCTTGACTGTATTTGCAAAAGGAGCATTTTTTGCCCGTCATCTGATGGCCGATTTGCCATGCAGAACCATCGGACTTGACTGGAATATGGATATTGCTGAATCCAGAAAACTGATCGGTGACGATAAAACTCTTCAGGGAAATCTGGATCCCTGCTTGCTTTATGCAGATCAGGAAACGATAAGACGCAAAACCATTGAAATGCTTAAAGCATTTGGTCCTTCTAAGCACATTGCCAATCTTGGTCATGGAGTTTACCCGGATACCGATCCGGAATCAGTGAAGGTTTTTATTGATACAGTGAAAAATTACCGACATACCTAAATTATATATTTGTCGTTTGCCGATTTATTATGAACCAATCTGACAGTCTGGTAATTATTCCTACCTACAATGAAATTGAGAACATCGAAAAGATGATCAGGAAAGTGTTTTCTCTGGAGAAAGCTTTCCACCTTCTCATCATTGATGATGGATCTCCGGACGGGACAGGCGCAGTGGTTAAAAGGCTCATCCCAGAATTCGAAGGACGTTTGTTTCTTGAAGAACGTGCCGGTAAGCTTGGACTTGGAACCGCATATATTCATGGGTTCAATTGGGCACTAAAAAGGGATTATCAGTATGTGTTTGAAATGGATTGTGATTTCTCGCACAATCCGGAAGATTTGCTCAGGCTGTATTCTGCCTGTTCGGCAGGAAATGCGGATTTATCTATTGGTTCAAGGTATATCAATGGTGTAAACGTGGTAAACTGGCCTATGAAAAGGGTGCTCATGTCGTATTTTGCTTCCAAATATGTGCGCATGATTACCGGAATTCCGGTACAGGATACTACTGCCGGGTTCAAGTGTTACAAGCGTATTGTACTCGAAACTATTGAGCTTGATAAAATCCGCTTCATGGGCTATGCTTTTCAGATAGAAATGAAGTTTACCGCCTGGAAATGCGGTTTTTCGATAAAGGAAGTTCCTATTATTTTTCACGACCGGACTGAAGGCCACTCTAAAATGTCGGGGAGAATTTTCAGAGAAGCTGTTATCGGTGTAATCGAAATGAAGATGAAGAGCTGGTTCAGAAGATTTCCACAAATCAAATCTTGATTGATTCAGGCAAACATGGGTTGTGAACATTGCCAAACGAACGAATCATAATACTGATTGAGATAAAGCTTACTGTACGTGCTGAATTTCCTTAATTTTGCGCAACTGCTTCGCTCATGTCTTCTCCCGCAAAATACATTTTCGTAACCGGTGGCGTTGCTTCCTCTCTTGGTAAAGGAATCATCTCCGCGTCACTGGCTAAATTATTACAAGCCAGAGGTTTCTCGGTAACAATACAAAAGTTCGATCCTTACATAAATGTAGATCCGGGAACCCTTAATCCATATGAACACGGTGAGTGTTTTGTTACAGAAGATGGAGCAGAAACGGATTTGGATCTAGGGCATTACGAGCGATTTTTGAACATTCCTACATCTCAGGCTAATAATGTTACAACCGGAGCCATTTACCAAACGGTAATTAACCGGGAACGCAGGGGCGATTATCTGGGCAAAACAGTACAGATAATTCCACACATTACTGATGAGATAAAACGCCGCATTAAGCTTTTGGGAGATACAGGCCGGTATGAATTCGTGATTACGGAGATAGGGGGCACTGTTGGTGATATTGAGTCACTTCCCTATATCGAGGCAATCAGGCAACTCAGACTTGAATTGGGATCATCCGATTGTTTGGTTATTCATTTAACACTTATACCTTATCTGGCGGCCGCCGGCGAGCTTAAAACGAAGCCAACTCAACATTCGGTTAAAATGTTTCTGGAACAAGGTGTTCAGCCTGACATTCTTGTTTGCCGCACCGAGCACGAGCTAGGCAAAGATCTTAAACGGAAAATCGGCTTGTTCTGCAATGTAAATGAAGAATCCGTAATTGAATCAAGAGACGCCTCGTCTATATACGATGTCCCTTTGCTGATGGAAAAGGAAAAGCTGGATCAGGTTGTACTTAAGAAACTGGGCATGCCATATCACAATGAGCCTGACCTGGATTCATGGAAGAACTTCCTGTACGGTTTGAAAAATCCGTCCGGCTCCATAGTTATTGGTATTGTAGGAAAGTACATCGAGTTGAAGGATGCCTACAAATCAATTGCAGAATCGTTCATCCATTCGGGTGTTGCCAATGATTGCTCTGTACAAATCCGGTGGATCCACTCTGAAGAAATTGATGAAACAAATGCAGAATCCCATTTTGACGGACTAAGCGGAATTCTGGTTGCACCCGGCTTTGGAGAACGTGGTATTGAAGGTAAGATAACTGCAATCAGATATGCTCGTGAAAATGGGATTCCTTTCCTTGGAATTTGTCTGGGAATGCAGTGTGCGGTAATTGAGTTTGCCAGAAATGTAGCCGGTTTGCCGGATGCACATTCCACAGAAATGTTCAAATCAACCACTGCACCGGTTATTCATCTACAGGAAAGTCAGAAAAAA
>JAGQVC010000211.1 GCA_020438185.1 Bacteroidota bacterium | reverse complement strand
CGGATTGCGGAATGCATATCGTTACACTTTCGTACGATTTGAAAAATACACTGGAGGATTTGAATTCGGATAACCCCGATGCTATTGAATTTCCTGATTTATGCGTCTGGAGTGCAGAAGTACTCATCGCCCTGACAAGGGCAGGTGAATTTATTTGTAAAGGCATTGCTAATCTGGATGAATTGCTGCAAGAGGCGCAACGAATAAGCAATCAAGGAGATAAAGATTTTAGTCTAATCAAAGTCGAATCTCCTGAATTTTCTGCATATTCAACTGCCTTTCGTGCCTTGCAACAACATATTTTTCGTGGCGATATTTATGAGGTGAATCTCTGCCGGCAAGAAACTGCTTGTGCTGAAAACCTTCGGCCTGAAATCGTTTTTGATACCCTCAATCATAAATCGCCGGCTCCTTTCGCCTGTTTGCATAAAGTGCAGGATAAATACATCATTTGCTCGAGTCCGGAACGTTTTCTTCGAAAAGATGGTTTGTCACTTGTTTCTCAGCCAATTAAAGGAACTTCGCGTCGTTTTAATGAGCCTGAACAAGATCGCCTTTCGGCGGAAGCCCTCAGAAATAGCGCTAAAGAACAATCAGAAAATGTGATGATTGTGGATCTGGTCCGAAACGATTTATCCCATTTTGCTGCGAAGGGAAGCGTTAAAGTGAAGGAGCTTTTTGGTATTTACCCTTTTCCTTCGGTTTTTCAAATGATTTCAACCGTGGAAGCCACTCTTCGGGATTCAGCAGATGGAATTCCTGCACTGGCTGCCGCTTTTCCTATGGGCTCAATGACCGGAGCTCCAAAAATCAGCGCCATGCAACTTATCGAAAAACAGGAAACGTTTAAACGCGGGATTTACTCAGGAGCAACCGGTTATATCACAGATTCCGGCGATTATGACTTTAATGTTGTTATTCGTTCAATTGTTTGGAACCGGAGCACTTCTGTTCTCAGCCTGGCGGCTGGAAGCGCAATAACTGTGGATGCCGCTGAAAATCATGAGTTTGATGAATGCCGCCTCAAAGCCGAGGCACTTTGGAAAGCAGTGAAACAATGATGAATCCGGAACAACACTTTAATAGATTTCTGGAAGCTTATCATATCAATCCGGAAACACCTTTGCTGGCAGGCGTTAGCGGCGGCGTAGATTCAATGGTTTTACTGGAACTGTGTTACAGGTTTCAGCTCAGGCCTGTTGTAATTCATGTTAATTACCAGTTGCGGGGAAAAGATTCTGAACTGGATGCAGAACTTGTTGCCGACGCCTGCCGGCGGATGAATTTAATTTACGAGCAGCTTGATGCAGGTCAACTAATGCTTGATGCGAACAACTCAGGCTCAGTTCAGATGAAAGCCAGGAAAATCCGCATGGATTTCTTTGCGAAGCAAATGACAAAATACAATGCTAAAGGAGTTCTTTTGGCTAATCATGCTGACGACCAGATTGAAGGGTTCTTCATCGAATTGAAGTTGCATAATTCGCTAGCCGGAATGAGTGAAAATGAGAATTTCAGATTGCGGCCGTTTCTCAACTGTTTCAAGCATGAACTTGAAGAATTTGCCAAACAAAATCGCATAAACTGGAGGGAGGACAAGTCGAACAGCAAGACAGATTATTTGCGCAATAAAATCAGGCTTGAATTGCTTCCTGAGCTCATAAAATATGACCCTGAAATAAAACAGGATATCCTAAAATCTGTCACAAGGCAGAAATCCGAAAAAGATGCCCTTTCCGTCCTCATGGAAAAGCATTTGAAATTGCATCGTGAGCCTGACCGGAATGGAGTTAAGTATCAAAAGCAGGCCTTTGATATTTTTAGGGATCCACTTCCATTAATTGCATTTATCCTTGCAGAATACGATGTTTCAGGTGGATTTCTTTCACAAATCGCCGTTAACCTTACAAATACGCATACCTGCAGCTTCCTGACCAGTCGTGTTAAAGTGACGATAGACAGATCGTATTTATCTGTATTTCAAATAAATACAGAAGATAACATGCCAAATGTGACCAGCAAACCAGATTTAATGATTGAGGAAATCAGGGGGAATGCACTTATTCCGCTGATTTTCAGCAGGTTTGAAGCCTTTGTGAACCCGAAAAAATTACCAGCCGAGTTGGTACTCCGAAAAGGCCGGAATGGCGACAGATTCTACCCTTCGGGCATGACCGGCAGCAAATTGCTGAGCGATTTTTTCACGGACAATAAATACAGTCGGGAGGAAAAAGAGAACCAGTGGTTGCTTTGCTCAGGCGATGACATTGTTTGGGTTGTAAATCAACGGGTTGACGAAAGATTTCGCTGGCGGGAAGGGGATGAAAGTGCCTGGCATATAAAAATCGCAGAAGGTTGAGCTACGAAACCATAGTTATGAGTTAGGCGTTTGCAGAATAAATACATCAAGAAAACCTAACCAGCCATGCGTAACGTACCTGAAGTTCAAAAAGAAACATTAAAAACCTCCGTTTTTCCACGTGAAGAAGTTCTTAAAAGCCGTGAATCGGCCGAAGAAAGAAAGAACATGTTAGAACGTGCAACAATTCTGAGCAACCTTTATCACAACAAGGTTAAGATTGTATTTGAAGATAGCGACGGAAGCAAGATGGTGGACACCACAATTTGGGCAACTACCAATCAGGCGATTATGCTTAAAGGCGGAATAGTAATACCTATTCACCGCATTCACAGCATCAACCTGATTTAATCTGGTTAAAAAACCAAATCTTACCGCCGTTTAAGCGGTTTCGGAACTGTCGGTTTGACAGGTTTTCCGACAGGTTGAACAGATTTCAGGACAAACAGGCTAATTATTCAATCACGATATTGTAATTTGAGCCGGGGAACAGAACTTGTTCCCCGGCTTTTTCATTTTAAAACCCAAACAGAAACATGAAAGGTATTGGAACCATCGGGATTGTAATCCTTATAGTGCTTGGAATTTTAGGCATGGGCGGTTGCGCCTACAATGGAATGGTAAAAAAGCAGGAGGCCGTTGAAAGCGCCTGGTCTCAGGTTGAGAATGTTTATCAGCGAAGAGCAGACCTCATTCCGAATCTGGTTAATACGGTTAAAGGAGCCGCGAATTTTGAAAAGGAAACACTCGAAGCTGTTATTCAGGCCCGGGCAAGCGCAACACAAGTTAAAGTTGACCCGACGAATCTGGATCCTGCATCACTTCAAAAGTTTGAACAGGCACAAACCGGACTTTCGTCAGCTCTGTCAAGGCTTTTGGTATCTGTGGAACGCTACCCTGAGCTAAAGGCAAATCAAAACTTCCGTGATTTACAGGTTCAGCTGGAAGGCACTGAAAACAGAATTACGGAAGAAAGGCGCAAATTCAACCTGGTTGTTCAGGCATACAATTCCAGTATTCGCTCTTTCCCCAATAACTTAATGGCAGGTATGTTCGGTTTCGAAAAGAAAGCTTATTTCGAAGCAATAACAGAAGGTGCTGAGAAAGCTCCGGAAGTTAGTTTCTGATTCAGCTATGAAACGACGCCTGAGTCAGGAAGAAGAAAAGCAGATTGTTGATGCTATCAGAGACGCTGAATTGCTCACTTCCGGTGAAATTCGCGTTCATATTGAAGCGCGCTGCAAGCTCAATCCGCTTGACAGAGCAGCCGAGGTTTTTGTGAAGCTGGGGATGGAAAAAACACGCGACAGAAATGGTGTTTTAATTTATATTGCCCTGGATGACCGGAAACTGGCCATAGCCGGCGATTCAGGAATAAATCAGGCTGTGCCTGACAATTTCTGGAACGATACAAAATCATTAATGGTTGCTCATTTTCAGGAAGACTGGATTGC
>JAGQVC010000210.1 GCA_020438185.1 Bacteroidota bacterium | reverse complement strand
TCGAGTTTGATCTCCACGCCATTTTTCATGTAGCAAAGAATCTTCCCAGGTAACCAGTTGTTTTTGCAGAGTGAGCACAGAGGGTACCCCGGCGTTCGCTGTAAAAGGAATATCGGCAAGAACATCGTACTGAATTCTATCGCTGTAGCGAATACGAAACAGTCGTACAGGTTTCTTCTTTTTTGGTGGTTTTATTACCGCTCCGTCTCTAAGAACCCTTTGTTTTGGCAAGTTAAACAAGGAATCATTCCAGTATTCAGTTGTGTCAACAACAATACTATCGCGGCGGGGTTTAATCGTATCACGGGGCGCAACCACCTGAGCTGCAGCAGCAAAGGGAAGCAATACAAGTAATAAGAGTAGAATTCTCCTCATGAACGATTCAAGCGGTTACAAAACTATCCAAACTAACTTAATTTCAAACATTCTAATTCAACAGATTTGGAAATTCAGACAAGCTTAACGTTTGTCGGGAAAATGTTTCAAAGCTTCGCGACGACTTAAACCACTCATTTCGTGTTGATCCGTGAACGCAAGCACTGGTTCGGGGTGTGTTTTTGCTATTTCCCGCAAGCTCCAGCCAATTGCTTTTCGGATAAAAAATTCTTTTTCTTTCAGTAGCGGAATAATCAATCTGAATTGTAAATCCAGGTCAACATCCTGTTTACCATGCAGTTGGGCTATTAAACTTGCTCTGCGCAACCAGAAGTCACCATCGGTGTTCCATTTAAACAGAATTTCTTCTTTTCTGGACGGGAACAACTTAAACCAGTGCGAAGCCAATTTCGGGCTAATAAAATCAATGGAATCCCACCAGGAATTGGATCGCATGAATTCTTCCAGTAAGTAAATATCGTCTCCGATAAAGTTTTTCCTGTTTCGAAACAGGACATCCATAGCCAGGTAGTGTGATTCACGGTTCGGATTGTCCCAAAGCAAGCACGCAACTTCCCTGAATATATCATTTCCGGGTATTCCCTCACTGGCATATAGAATCTTCATTAATTCCGCACGGACCGGTTTTTTTATTCCAAAAAACTCAAAACGGTTTTTCATGTAAGCCTTCATGGCCAGGGCTTCTTCGGATGAAGAAGCCTGAAAGAGTCTCAGAGCCTTAGCTACCCATTCAGAAGCAAGTTTTTCCTTCGGTGATTTCCCCGGCTTATTCACATTTACAATTACTTTTCCTGCTCAAGGTTATATTGCAGAGCCCGATCTACCCAGGTTTTAAGTTCAGCATCTGATTCAAAAGCCTGAGCCGAAACGTAGAGAAAGGCTTTCATTTTTCTCCCACCTAAATCTACAGGCTCACACTCAGCTTCGTCGGCCCATTTTGTAATTTCTGCTTGCCCAAGTTTGAGCATAAGCTTATCGAGCCCGCTTCCCTTTTCCTGCTTAATTCCAATACTCATGCGCCCGTTGACCATAAAAACCAAACCACCCATCATTTCAATTTCCTCAGTTACGTTTGCATCACTAAGTAATTTACGGATTCTAGATGCCAGCTCCTTACTGTAAGCCATACAGGATTATTTTACGCTAAATTTGAAAACTTCTTTAGAGTGATTGGTTTCAATTATAAGAATGTACATTCCAGTTCTAAGATTTGAAACAGGTAGTACAGAAGTGCCATAAAAATCAGCAAGGTGTCTTCCGCTCAAATCTATAATGGTTAATTGTGCATCGGCCGGCAGGCCTGAAACATACAGATAATCGGTTGCCGGATTAGGAAACAGCTGCAGATTAGCAGACTGAGCAGAAAGGATGCTTGTGATAATTACTTCGAACGGTTCTGAAACTGCTGAACAGTTGCCATTGCTCACTACTACTGTATAATCTCCCGACATCACCGGCGTAATCAATTGATTGGTTGCCCCTTCAATTAATTCACCGTCGAGATACCACTGGTTGTTGTTTACGGCACTTGAAACCAGATTTCCTGCGAAAGCAGTGATTTCAGGGGTAGCCGGAGCTGGATTTACAATAATCTCAATACTCGACTGAGCAGAGCAACCACTGCCGTCATCGCCCGAAACAGTATATGTGGTTGTTTCTTCCGGAACGAAAGCAACATTGTTCTGTACCCCGTTATCCCACATTATATTTTGAATACCCAAAGCAAGGAGCGTTACTTCTTCTCCCTGACAGACCTCAGTTTCTGTTGCGAGTACATTTACTTCAGCCCCTGAAGTGGTCACCGTGAATGAATCGCTGTATTCAAAGTTACCATCAGAGAATGTAATGGTAATAGTTGAGGTGCCGTTCTGGTTGTTATTCAGGTTGTTAATAGATAAAGAATAAACATCATCCAAAATCAGACTGTAACTAATATCGTCATCCTCAACAACATTTTGATTGGATGAGCTTACAGAGATGCTTTCAATCGTGCTACCTGCATTAATAAATTCGAAGGTTAAGTCTTCAATGCCTTCAGACCGGCAAAAGGATTGATTTTCAGGAACTGTCAGACTGGCATCATCGTCCAGATTGGTAAACGTTAATACGTGGTTAGACAGGGTAGAGTAGGTTGCATCTGCGCTTCCGGCACTCGAAAAAGTTACAGAATAGTTCACATTTCCATCATCAGCGGCGTCATCTTCGCCCGAAATGATAACTGAAACCGGAACATTCCAGGTTCCACTAGTAAAATTTATTACCTGAGTAGATACCGTACCTTCGGTTTCGTCTGAAGAAGAAATCTCAATACTTACGGCAGACGAAGGAGCTGTTGCAAGTGATACCAGCACTTCAACATTTCCGCCTGTTTCGCTGGTTTGCAGAGTGCCCTGCGGTTGCACCAAAACTCCGGGAAAAGCAACTGCATTGTATGCCCGGCTGTAAACACCCTGATCATCCCCCTGGAAACCGTTTCCGCACCAGGCTGCAACAAAACCTCCGCCCGGTAAGGGCGCAATACATGTGTTACGCTGTTCGCCGGCCGAAGTGCTGTTCATTTGTAAAATGCCACTGTTGCTTTCGCTGTAGTTTTCGCCGTAAATTACGTAGGCCTCAGTTCCATTCGGGTTCTGAAATCCACCGGTTCTGATTGTTTTACCAATTACATAATTCCCATTGTCGTAGAGGTAGCCTTCAATATCTCCATACCAATCGTTGCCTCCTCCAGACAACAAAACTTCATTATTAACAACCGCAGTTCCCTGCGCGTTCAATATCCAAAGGCGCATATAACGAGATGAAGCAGTTGTCCCGTGAGTGGTTGTTATTATTACTTCGCCCAGGTTATTGCCTTCGGCATGAAGGTCGGAACCGACATTTTGTTCCGAATTAATCGTCCAGATCGAATGCTCCGGGATTTCAGCTAAAAAACTGCTGCTGAAAGTCTTACGATAAATGCGTCTATCGTATGTACAGCAACCCGAAGTATTTATATAGTAGTGGTATATAACTGTTAAACGTCCGCTTGGATGATAAACAACATTTGGTTGAGAATAATCGCTGGAGCCATCTTCAGATACAAGCACCGCATTATTAAACCAGGCGTTTGTTTCCATATTGTAACCCCGCAAATATGCTTGACCATTTGTGCTGCTGGAGTATATTACAGCCAGGCTATCACCGTGAGTATCCGTATCGTACGAATCAACATTGGTGGACACGCTAATAGCAGAGCCTGGAGCTTGACCGTTTTCAGCAATGAGAAATTGCAAGGAGCTCGATGAGTTAAGAACGTAGGAAATGATGTATTTACCATTTTTCCAGTAATCCAATCCAAGCTGGTTGAGGTTACCGGAAAAAAACTGCAGTTCATCTGAAGCAGGTGTATGGTTGCTGTTGTAAAAGCGACCACTGATCACGGAATTATTTGCATTGG
>JAGQVC010000209.1 GCA_020438185.1 Bacteroidota bacterium | reverse complement strand
AAAATGTGCTGATGGACAAGCCTATGCCGTTCGTGACTTACCCTGAAATCGTTTGTCGCGACGCTATTTATTTTGAACAATTGGCTGGGACCGGTGGACTCTCATTTTTCTGGGAATTCGGTGATGGAGAAACTTCGTATGAAGCCAGTCCGGTGCATCAGTATGATTCAACCGGAGCTTATGTTGTGCATCTAACCATAACAACCGAAGAAGGCTGCGAAGAGCGGCATACACTTAGTCCGCAGATTATTTTTGCTGCACCTCGTATGGATGTAGAGGTAACGGGAACCTGGGACGGGTGTGTGCCGCACGAATTGGAGATTAATTTTCCGGGAGCCTTGTCGTATGTGAATTACAGCTTTGGCGACAGCCTGCTGAGCAATCAGGATCTGGTTCACTTATCGTTTCCCGATACCGGAACATATTCAGGACTCACGATGGTGGCGACAACCACATGGATTAACGGTTGCCGTGACACATTGAATTTTGACCCGATTCATGTATACGGAGCGTATGCAGATTTCAGTTTTGAGCAGGATTCACATTGTTTTCCGGTTTCAGCTCAGTTTACCGACGAAAGTCCGGATGTTCAGTTCTGGAGTTGGGATTTCGGCAATGGTTATAATTCAGCAGAACAAAACCCGCTTGTAGTTTTCACGGCTTCGCCGGAAGATACCTTTAACCTGGCTATTGAAACCATTCATGGGTGCCGGGATACTGTAAGCAAAGCCGGGCTGGAAATTTTTGAAGTAAATCATGATTTGTCATTTTCAGGTGCCTGCTTGCCGCTTACCGTTGATTTTAATGTTAGCAGTGAAGAACCTGCAACATTTACCTGGAATCTTGGAAACGGAGAGGTTTTGAATCAGTCACAAATTAGCTATACCTACACCGAAGAAGGTGCTTATTCGCCTTTTGTGGTTGGAGTGTCGGCAGCAGGTTGTGCTGATACTTCATTCATTACCACGCCGATTGATGTAACAAGCATAACGGCCGCATTTAGTACACCTTCGGCAGCGGCCTGTGCACCATCAATTATCCAGTTCAACGACCTCACTGTCGGCGCTGTAGCCTGGGAATGGGATTTTGGTGATTTCAGCGGTTCAACGCTGCAGAATCCGTTAAAGCTGTACAATCAGCCCGGTGAGTACACTGTAAGTTTAATTGCAACGTCGGCATACGGCTGTAAAGATACCCTGATTATACCGGAATTTATTTCAGTATTGGGTCCGGGTACTTCATTTACGATTTCGCCTGCCGGCGGAGCCTGTGCCGGGACACCCGTTCAGTTTACCGACTTGTCGTCGGGAGCTGTTGAATGGGAATGGAATTTCGGGGAAGGCTCCTATACGGATGAGCAAAACCCTGTATTTGTTTACGATGAACCGGGCAATTATGTAATAACCCTGTTTGCAAGAGACACCCTTGGTTGTTCGGCATTTTATTCCATTCCGGCGGCTTTTACTGTAATGGAGAGGCCTCATGCCGGTTTTAGTATTGATGTGGACAGTGCTTGCACACCGTACACACCGGTAATCACTAATTTAACAGCTGATGCAACGGAGTACAGTTGGAATTTCGGAGACGGTTCTCCGATTCTCAACAATTTTGAACCATCGCATACCTACAATATTGCAGGCGATTATTTTATTGAGTTAATCGCGCGAAACCAGCTTGGGTGCTATGATACTTCCCGGATTGAACCTGTAAAATCATTGCTTGTACCCAAGGCCTTGCTTAGTATCAATGAAGTTTCGGGTTGTATTCCGCTCGAAGTTCAATTTCATAATGCTTGTCTGGATCTGGAATACCCTGATTTCCAGCTTTTCTTTTCCGATACGGTGCTTCAGACTAACCCGGATTCGATTTACACATTTACAGCTCCAGGATTTTATTCGGTTGAATTAATTGTAACCAACTTAAATGGCTGTGCCGATACCATTTATTATCCGCATGCCATTCAGGTGTTTGATGTTTTTCCGCCCAATGTAAGTGAAGTTCTGCGGGTTAGTGTTGAAGGTTCAGAAACAACATTGCTTGAATGGAACCAGAACATGGACGAGCAGTTCGCCTATTATGAGATTTACAGGCGCAGCAATCAAACGGGAGCATTTCAACTGATTGAAACGGTCGAAAATCAGCAAATAACGAGCTTCTCCGATCCGAATGTTGATGTGCAGGATTCGGTTTACTGTTACAAGGTTAATGTTGTAGATGTGTGTGGCCGGGGAACTGAGCCGGATTCGCTCACCGAACACTGTACCATCAATGTTGAAGCTTATGCCAATCTGGATAATAGCGTTGAGGTTGACTGGACACCTTATGTCGGACGAGTTCCGGGTCAGTACGTTATTTACAGGCAGGAAGAAAATACAGGTTCCGCCGTTGATATTGCGGTGGTTCCGGGCGATTCACTTCACTATT
Organism: Bacteroidota bacterium; assembly: GCA_020438185.1. Taxonomy (GTDB): domain Bacteria; phylum Bacteroidota; class Bacteroidia; order M30B66; family M30B66; genus M30B66. Next base: position 1,435 of record JAGQVC010000209.1, on the reverse strand, counting down.
CAGACAAAAGTGTTTATTGTCCGGCCAAATACACCTATTCGGTAAAGGCTATCGAGTTGGATGGTCAGCTTCACCTTGAATCAGATTCAGATGAAGAGCTTGTATTTCCGGATCAGAACCCATTCCTGCATCAGTATGTCAATATTCTTCGCTCAACAGTCATAAATAACGAGTTTGTATTAACCGAATGGCTGCCGCCTGATACCTTAACACAGGGAATTGTTGGATATGCGGTGTTCCGTTCAGAAGAAGACGGAGCCTTTGACTGGATTGAGAATTTGCCTGCAAGTCAGACCGTTTACATGGATAGTCTTGCAGATCTGCAGCATATCAAATATCATTATCAGATTTTCGCGCTTAATTCTTGCGGAATCGAATCGGGTGCCGGCATGCAGGGCGATAATATTGTTTTAAGGGTTGAGAAATTCAGCGACCTCATGAATAAATTAATCTGGACACCTTACACAAGTTGGGGGGAAGAAGGACCTGCATTCTATAATATTGAAATACAGCAGCCGGATGGCAGCTGGCGGGTTCTGAAGACGGTTACAGGCAACGTAACCGAGTATCTGGACGAAGGATTCTGACAGGATCTGATTAATTCTTGCATTATTTTTTTACCGGATTATTAAAATGTTATCAAATTAATATTTGATGGAAACATTAGTTTTATCAGGTGTTTTAGCGCAGTATAAATTGCTTTTTTATTCCCTGGTCATTTCCGGTTAACAAATTTCTGACACCTTTTGCTTAGTCCTTACACAGGCGCAACTTTGATTTCAATGGCAGCGTAAATGCCTGCAACCACTTTCACAAACCAGGGGTTATGCAGTTCAGTCATTTAAACATTTTAGTTCCAATGCATCTTCGGGGGACGATGCTTTCGGAACGTTTGTTATTTGACAATGATTGTAGTTGCATACTGGTTTGTGAAACAGGGGACTCACAAACCACTAATTACCATGCAACAAATTCTACCAAATCTCAGAAGTATTTATTTACTCAGCGATGTTTCATACCCGACTCAGAAGTATGAAAATCATCTCCTGAATTCAGGCGTTAATGAAGTCAAAGTATTTGACGACAGCCAGGATTTTATTAATCAGCTCATTTTTGAGCCGGATGCTGTAATTATTGAGCATTCAGTACAGCCATTCAATGGACTTGAGGTATTGAAAAAGATCAGGAGACAAAATCCTGATTTACCGGTTATTTATTTGTCTGCTCAGCAGGATATGAAAATAACTGTTGATGCCCTCAAGTTCGGAGCATTCGATTACATTATTAAAGGAGAATCTGATTTGGAGCATTTAACGGATGTGCTAAGCAGATTAAAAAGATTCCTCCACGAAATTAATTTGCGGAACAAACGCAGTTTCGTGGGTATTCTCTCATCTATTACCAAATTATTCTGATTAAGTGAAAAATTATTCAC
>JAGQVC010000208.1 GCA_020438185.1 Bacteroidota bacterium | reverse complement strand
GCTTAAACCCGAGCAAATCCGCTTCTTCGCGGGATATTCAGGATGGGATTCAGGTCAGCTTGATTTTGAAATGGAAGACGATTCCTGGCTGGTTTTCGAGCGGCCGGGAACGCTGCTTAGCATGAAGCCGGAAACACTCTGGGGTGAGTTGCTCAAACAAAGTAACTCCGAAATGGCAATCTGGGCGAATTTTCCGGAAGACCCGCGCTTAAACTGAGAAGAAAATATCTGAGGATTTAAAGGCTTCAAGTATTTCCTTGCTGTAGCCTGCGAAATACCGCTTTTCGCGGAAGGCAATCACCCAGCGGATTCCACCTGTTACATTGGTCAGAAAAACTTCCTCTGCCTTGTACATATCTTCACTTAAAACCACCTGTTCCTCAATCTGAATGTGGTTCTGCTGCATCCAGGCAATCAGGTTCCGGCGAAATACACCGGGTAAAATCCCTTCGCTCAAAGGAGGAGTAACAATTCGTTTGTCGGGCATCACCAAAAACAGGTTCGAGGAGCTGGCTTCGCAAATGCGGCCGTGCTCATTCAAAAGTAAAGCATCGTCCCATTGGTGGTCGCGTGCATGTCGTGCTGCAAGCACATACAACAATGCATTTCCGCTTTTAACACCTGCAAGGGCATTAACGGGTTTGCGGATATCCGAGAAAAGGCCCAGCCGCAAGCCTTTCTGGTTGTGGCGGTAAGCATCATCCGGCAGTTCTTCGGCGGTAAGCAAAACGTGAAAACGGTCACTGTCGGGTTTGTAATATCCGCCTTCACGGCGGAAGACGGTCATTCGAACTCTGGCATTTTCATACGAAAGCTCCGAGCACAATTGCCTGATGCCATCGTAAATTTCCATGGGATTGAGCAAGGTTGTATCAAGTCCGATGGAATACATTCCGCCGATGAGGCGCTGGAAATGATCATCTACAAAATAAACATCGCCGGCATGAAAGCGCATGCTCTCAAATACACTGTCGCCGTATAGCAAAGCCCTGTTGGTGGCAGGTTTGCTGATATTTCCGGGTGGCACCAGTGCGCCGTTAAACCAAACCAAATCCTTACTCATCGGGCAAACATTTCATTAATTCCTCAAGCGAGGGGTTAGCGGGCAATTTATAGCCTTTTACACCGGCACCTTCGGCAGCTTCAACATCCCGGTCCTTATCGCCAATCATCAGGCATTTTTCGGGGTTCAGGCTAAAACGCCCGATGGCTTTTTCTATCAGCAAACTCTGTGGTTTACGGCAAAGGCACATCCCAAAATCGGGGTGGTGCGGACAATAATAAATGGCATCGAAAGCCAGCCCGTGGCCCTTTAATTCTTCCTGCATAAAATCGTGGCAGGCATGCACCAGCTCGTGGCCGTAAAGTCCTTTGGCAATTCCTGCCTGGTTGGTAATAATAACCGTCAGGTAGCCTCTTTTCTTTACTTCGTAAAGGAAAGGAAACAACTCGGGCAATAATTCAAACTCTTCGTACCGCTTGATGTAATCGCCAATTTCTCTGTTTACAATTCCATCCCGGTCCAGGAAAACTGCCTTATTCATCATCTTCCAAAATGTATAAGCTGGTCCAGGAAATTGCCTGCAACGCGCGGATCCAGCACAAGTGTGAAAGCCAAACCATACAAACCACCCCAAAGGTGAGCATCGTGATTGATATTATCGTTCATCTGCCGGCCGGCGTAAACACTGTAAGCTACATAAATCGCAGCCCAAACAACTGCCGGTAAGGGCAGTACTCCGTACAGATAAATCTTCATAAAGGGTCCGAATACCACACTCGAAAACATAACTGCCGATACAGCTCCGGAAGCTCCAACGGCATTGTACCAGTGATTGTCCTTGTTTTTCCGGTAAGTTGAGATGGAAGAAACGATTACCGAACCGAAATAGAGCAGCAAATAAACAAGCGGCGAAACAGACCCGAATAAATAAGCCAGGTTACCCTCCACAAAAACGCCGAACGAATAAAGCACTAGCATATTAATAATCAGGTGCATCCAGTCGGCATGCAAAAAAGCATGCGTAATGAAGCGGTAATACTGCTTGCGGTGGTAAATCATGTAGGCATTAAACTGGTATCGCGCCATAAGGGCGCTGTTGTTAAATGCCATAATGGAGAAAATAGCAGTAACAACTATAATGGGAAGGGTAAGATTTACCATACAGCAAAAGTAGAAAAGAATAAACTCGAAGCAGGTTCAATCATTGTCCGGGATGCTTATTTCCCCAATCTTTTAAGTCCCTCCTGAGCAAGCTCAAAACGCGGATCAATCTTCAGCGCTTTGGTGTATAAATCGGCAGCGGCTGCCGGTTTGCCCGTTTTTTCCATGCAAACGCCCTGCATGTAAACCGCTGCGGCATAGTTTGGATTGTTTCGGGCAGCCGCTTCAAAATGAGGCAGTGCTTTAGAATAATCCTGATTCATTTCTATTTCGAGGTAACCCAGATTGTAATTGGCGTTGGCGAAAGAAGGATCCACTTTAAGCAAATCGTTATAAACCTGAATGGCCTTTTCCGGTTCGTCATGCTCCTGGTAAAAAATGCCAAGATTGTAACGGGTTAGTGCATTATTTGGGTTTAATCGTATGGCCGTATTGTAATAATCGATTGCCCGCGGGTTATGCGCCGATGCGAATACGAGACCCAGTTGTTCGTACGCCGATAAGTATTTGGGATCCTGCTCAACGGTAGTCATAAAACTCGAAATGGCGAGTGCCGTATCGCCACTTTCCTTATAAATTATTCCTTTCAGGTAATAGGCTTTCGGATTGGTTTTATCGCGTTTCAGAACTTCATTAATTTCATTGATTGCATCCTGTCGCATTTCGACATACAAATACAATTCGGCCAGTTTCATGTGTGCATCCTTGTTTTCAGGATCAAGCCGAATGGCTTTTTCGAGTGCATTTCGCGTGTAGCGGGTTTGGTTAATCACCAGATACGCATCGGCAAGTGTTACAAAATATTCGGCTTTGGATGAATCCTGTTCCAGTGCCAGCAACATATCGTAAACTGCTGAATCGGCTTTCTGGGTTTTCAGAAACAACTTCGCTCTGGCATGCAGCGCCTCAGGGTCAACCGGATTCTGATTCAGAGCCGAGCGAATTCCTTCTTCGGATTCCAGATCGGGCTTAACACTTTCGAAACAGGAAACCAGAAATGACAATGTAAAAATGAATAAAACTGATTTGAAAAGCGGATGTTGCATGACACAAAAATAGAAGTAAAAAGGTGCTGATTCCTAATAACAGATTTGCATGCATATCACCTGGCTGCCAGAAATTTGTTCGTGCTTCTCAGAAAAATTTTGCCCTCATCTTGTTTTAATCCAATGCAAGTCTGTTTAACAGACTACAATTTATTGCTGACTGAAAATTGAACCACAAAATACATTATTAGCGCACATTTCCGAATTGGAATATGGTTTAACTTTAGGGTTCCAATATGTTATCAGAAAAAGTAGCGGAAAAAACAGTGCAAAGTTTCATTTCTAAAAATTTCAATCAGATTAATTTAAGCACAGGTCTTTATTTTATTGAGGTAAGAACCGGAAGCGAATCCTTTAGAGAACGGTTTATTTATGCGAGGTAATCTTCTTTTGGTGTTTACGCTTTTATGCGGATTTAGTCTGCTTGCCCAAAGGCAAGCTGATAACATCATTAATGGAGATTGCTTTCAAAATCCGGAAATAGGGAATTGCGATCCCCCTAATGCTAATTCGGTTTACAGGTTTAATGACAGCACACTGGAAGAAATTATTGAGCCTCTCGATTTATCGTTGTCAACCGATTACAGCCGGGCAGCCTATTCTGATTCTGCAGGGAATTTAGCTTTTGCATCCAATGGTTGGAGGTTGGTAAATAACAGCGGAGTTGTTCTTTCTGAAAAGCTTTGGTTTGATTGGATTCCACATCCTGGTGATTCACCTGAAACTACTAATGTTTTAAACT
>JAGQVC010000207.1 GCA_020438185.1 Bacteroidota bacterium | reverse complement strand
TGTGTGTCTGATGCTTATCAAAATTATTAATGGCATCAAGTAATGGATGCCCGGGAAATGAAACCTCATAATTAAAACGCTTGTAGAAGTCTTTTTCGAATGGAAGTATCACAAACATTCTGTCAACAAAACGCTTTATTTTTTCAACTCTGCTTTGCTTCCAGGCCCATATTTGAGGTGAGATATAATATATCACCGGAATTCCATTCTCATGCAAAAATTCCGCAATTCTCAAATTAAAACCGGGGTAATCAATTAATATTACTGCATCGGGTTTGTAATTGAGAATTTCCTGTTTACATAAAGCCAGATTTTTAAGTATTGTACGCAGGTTCATCAGGACCTCTGTAAAGCCCATAAATGCAAGATCTCTGTAATGTTTTACAATTTCAACACCTGCCTCCTGCATTCTGTCTCCCCCCCAGCCTCTCATTTGCAATTCAGGACTGAGCGCCTTTAGTTCCCGTGCTAAATTACTTCCGTGTAAATCGCCGGACGCTTCGCCTGCAATGAGATAAAGTTTATGTGACATGCCTTTGCAAAGAAAATGATTAGAAAGATATGGATTGCGTGAAAAATTTACCTGCATGGATTTGAATAATAACCTGATTCATATCCATGCTGAAAGCATGTGACAGGAGAACATTAAAATGCAGCATTGTACAGGGGATTAATTTTTTTCATGTAGGTTTGAGCTTATGAAAATTACTTTTCTGGGAACAGGTACTTCTCAGGGTGTACCTGTAATAGCTTGCCCTTGCAAGGTTTGTTCAAGTGATGATTTCAGGGATAAACGACTACGGTGTTCAGTACTTGTTGAAACAAAAAATGGCAATTTTGTGATTGATACGGGACCTGACTTCAGGCAGCAAATGTTAAGGGAACAGGTTACAAAGCTGGATGCTGTGTTATACACGCACGAACATAAAGACCATACAGCAGGTATGGACGATATAAGAGCATTTAATTATTTCCAGGAAAAGCATATGGAAATGTTTCTGACTGAACAGGTTGAGAATGCACTTAGAAGAGAATTTGCATACGTTTTTGCGGAAGACAAATACCCGGGAATTCCTTTACTCAATCTGAACAGAATCACAGAAAGCCCATTTAAACTTCTCGGGATGGAAATCATTCCGATTCCGGTAAGTCATTATATTCTTCCAGTATTCGGATATCGAATCGGCAATTTCTGTTATATAACCGACGCAAAATATATTGATCCGAAGGAATTCTCCAAGATGCGGAATCTCGATGTTTTGGTTCTAAATGCCCTTAGAAGGGAAAAACATGTATCGCATCTCACTCTTGATGAAGCATTGCAGATAATTGATATCGTAAAACCCCAAAAAGCATATTTAACGCACCTGAGTCATCAAATGGGTTTGCATGAAGATATCAGCATCGAATTGCCTCCACATGTGGAGATCGCCTATGATGGTTTGAAATTGGAAATTATTGATCAGGCTTAGCCAATCAATAAAATCTTTCCGTAAATCACGTGCTTTTTGCCTGAAAGGTCAATAAAGCTTGCACGGAAAACATAAGTTCCCGAAGGACATATATTCCCGTTGTTATTTATTCTGCCTGACCATGCCTCTTTCACGTCGGTTGACACGAATACTTCTCCTCCCCACCGGTCGAAAATAATCATCCGGTAAGTTGAATCCATTATTCCGGTCAGAACAATATTAAATGAATCATTCACTAAATCATTGTTCGGCGTAAAAGCATTAGGCGCGAAATAATTGAGAAAGAAGTCAATGGTAACCGGTTTACTTATCGAATCCATGCAACCAAATGAATTCATCGCAATCAGTTGCACATCGTAAGTACCCGACCCCGGGAATATATAATCGGGTTCGTATTCTGTTGAAAAATCGCCGCTATCGAAGTCCCAGATAAATTCAGTCGCATTCAATGACTGATTAATAAATGAAACAGTAGGCAAAAGACCGGGAATCGGATTCGTGTCAGGTGAAAACACAAAGTCCGGAATCAGGTTAAAACGATAATCCGGAATAATAAAGTCGAGGTTATAAACGCAGCCAAAACTGTCGCGAACCGACATGGTATATGGTCCCGTGAGCAAACTGTCCACGAAAGTTGTGTCATTTTGCTGATCGGTAACATTCCAGAAATAATTATACGGTTGTTGTCCCGGACGATCAACGAAAGGCTGTCCACCCGTAACAATAGCAATTGCGCTTCCCAGGCCGAAAGAGCAGGTATCAGGAATAGTAAGTATTTCCGCTTCGAAGCTATTGACATCCTCAATAAAAACAGAATCCCTTGCACGGCAACCCTGACCATCAATAACGGTAACCTCCTGCCATCCGAAAGGAAGATTCTGTGCGATAGCACTACTTTGATTGGCCGGCTGCCAGTTAAAAGTAAATGGTGCCGTGCCACCCGCAACCTGTGCTTCTGCCCTTCCATTATTTAATCTGCAATCGGCTGCCGACTGCATTACTGCATCAACAGAAACCGAGTTGATATTAAAAAATAATTCGAGCGTATCGGAGTTGAAATTTCCGCAATTGTCTTCAACCTGACCAAAGCCTTTGATGGTGTATGTGCCCCCTTCAAAAAGCAATTCATCAATTGTAATAGTGAATTCTTTCTCGTACAAACCTCCGTTTATACAGGCTAATCCGATAACAGATGTTATGTTGAGCGTATCGCCCGTAGGGCCGATCATGAGAAACTCATCGGCATGCACCGTATTGCAGCGAACAAACTCCGAATAGGTAAAGGTAATAGCATTTGCTCCGCAAAGAACCTGACTGGTAACCGCGTTAAATTCAGGCGGAGAAAGGTCAATAATACCAGCACTTGAAATACTGAAATCAAGAATATATCCGCACTGATTGAGTCCGCTGAAATTGTTTACTACCAATGCGTAAACATCACCGGCATTCACATTTATCATTGGTTCATCCTGTGGGTTGGCTCCGCCATTCATTCCTGTTACAGAAGTTGGAAAAGTAGAGCCGGAAAAGTCGCAGGCAACCTCAATGGTTGGATCGGTTGCGATATCACTGCAATTTGAATTGGTGAGATCAAAAACAGCCCAGTCGTAGTCAGCATTATCACAATTTGGAGTGATATTAAACCCAAATGTACCAGGAGTTTGCACGGTAATAATATACCATGAGTTATTACTTTCGCCGCTATTCAAACAAGACGTGGCTCCGTTTATTTCGTTCTGGTAATTTCCTTCACCTGTGAAAGAAAGCTCCTGATTGTAATTAAGGGCACAAACCGTAAATGCGCCAAAACAATCTCCGGAAGTTGGTTGCTGCCCGTAAATATTTAAAAACGGGAAAATGGTCAGCAAAAACCAGAGTATGTTTCCGAAGGTGGTTGTTCGGTGTTTCATAGAATTTATGGAAAATACCATTAAACAAAAATACACAATCACAATGAAAACGCAGCAATTGACGAAACTGATATTAACAGCTCATGTTTAACAACGAAACAAGATATGTTATCTATCTCGTATTCAATTATTTACCATTGAATCGGAGTGAAAAGAACTCCGTTCTTTGCGTTAAATGACAATACAGGTGCTGGTATTTTAATCCACCTCACGGTGGAAGTAAAGGCTTTCCAGAATCGGGAACGCCATTTTATTCTGCTTAAATCGATATCGAGTGAGAGTTTCCATTCATGCGACGAACGAGAATTATAAAACGGATCGCCACATAAATTAACTGGTGCGGTGCCATCGGCATTTGAGTATCCTGAAATACTATGACCGGCGCTCAGACAAAGCCAATCGGGAAACCCGGAATTGGGTGCAAGCATTTTCTTCAAAGGAAATGAAATCCAGTACGTTTGGCCATTGTAATTCTTAAGCATTCTTTCAGTCTGGGTTTTTCCAAGCAAATCTGGTCTGATGTTCGGTTCAGGCGTATTCATGAAAGAATACCTGAGCAGCAGAATCTGCCCTCCGAA
>JAGQVC010000206.1 GCA_020438185.1 Bacteroidota bacterium | reverse complement strand
GTTGAAACAGCAGTTTTGTCGCAATGGATGCACCGCGAGAAACTGGATCTGAGCTATTCCCGCTGGAAGAATGGACGCAGCGAAGGGGAAGTGGACCTGGTTTTGGTGGAAGACAAAAGCTTCAAGCCCTTGTGGGGAGTGGAAATTAAATGGAGCAACCGATATTTTGATAAGCCAAATGAACTTAAAAGCCTGATTCAGTTTTGTAAGGAAAATGGGCTAAACAGCGCATTGTCAACCAGTATAGATTCACAGGGATATAAAACTGTGGAAGAAATAAAAATCACATTTTTGCCTGCATCAGTTTATTGCTACAATATTGGTGATATAACGCTTAAAATGAAAAATGGGTAGGAGCTCAATTATTTTATCAAATCAATCCTGATTATTAATCCAAAAGAATCGCTACGCAGGCCCCATTTATCACAAAGGCCAAACTAAATCCCCAAAAAAAATCCCGATCGAAACTGACCGGGATTTTTCAATAATTGCTTTAAATATTATTTAATGGTGTTTTCCTGAAACACAGCAACCGTTTTAGGTACATAAGTCAGAACAGCAAAAAACAGAAGGCCGAAGAACAAATTGCCGGCGAGGTTATTTGCAAAGAAAGGAATCCCCAACTCGTAAGTAGCCATTAAACCGGCAGCGGTTTTCGGCAAGGTATTATTGAGCCAGGCTCCGAAATTACTAATCAGGAAGAACGCTACAGCAGCCAGTGCAGATACTCCCGCAACCGATGCAAAACTGCGGCGTGAATAAATCAACATACCCAAAGCAGTCATAACTAGCACGCTTAGATAAATAAACAGTGTTCCGCTTGATGCGAAATACTCGGGAACCGTAATGTATTTAAAGTTGATAAGCTGAATAGTTAAAACATCGCTAACAACCATAGCAATAAGCGGAATGGCAAATGCCAGTGCCCGGTTGGCTATAAAAGCTCCGCCCATTATTGCAATTGCTGCAACAGGTGTAAAGTTAGGCCAGTGGGGAATCAGTCTGAAAACAGCTGCAATAGCAATAACACTGACGATAAAAATAACTTTTGGTTGTATTTGTTTCATGACTTAAACTGTTCTTGAGGCGGCAAATTTAACCCAAAATAAACTGAAATGCATCTTTTGATCAATATGCTTTTTTAAACCCGCTTTTAACAACAATAACAGGCGATTGTATAAATCGTTCAAATTCAAATGTCCTTGCGGCTCTTAACCGGTGTTACCCGGTAGCCTTCGGCTCTTAGCAATGCAATTAATCCGTCGGGACCGGCAAGATGCAGCGCTCCAACGGCAACAAAGCAGGCCTGGCTTCCCATAAATTGCTTAAGCATTGGAATCCAAAGCACATTCCGGTCTTTCAGCATCAAGTCTTTTTCGATGGCCGACATATCCGCATTATTCAGGTAATCGAGCAGGCAATCCAGATCCTGCTTTTTGTAACACGTCAGGATTTTATCGTTTTCCTCCTGTGCCTCGTCTTTGTTCAGCCGAAGATACTGCATCAGCATGTCGGCCTGCGTTTGAGCATCGGAGCTGTTAAAAAGCAAATCGGCTTGCTTCTCGGCAGTTTCCAGCGCCAGCGTACTTTTTTTCTTTTCGGAAGCTTCTGTCTGAAACCATTGATCCATCGGCTGGTCTTTCGATTCAATCGATTTGCGCATTTCCTTAATCTCGCCTGCCGATGCCAGCATGATGTACACACCCATCGGCTTCATTTTATTGAACATCATGGCCGACATGCCCAATCGCTCCTGAATGGCGGACGAAAGTGTATCAAATCGTTCAGGACCCAAAAGAGAATCCAGAGTACCTTCTTCAAGCAGCATGTATTGCATCAGGCCTGCGGCCGATTCAGCCCCGGCGTCCAGCTCGGTAACCACCGCGTCGGCTCCAGCAAAAGCTTGCTTAACTCCTTTAATTTCTCTGGCAAAACTGCCGGGAAGCAAGTGATAAGTCCCAAATAAATAGGAGTCCTGAAACCCTTCCTTACTTACTTTCCAAAGCAATGCATCCTGCTGTGCAACAGCAGAAAATGAAATAAAAGCAAGAAGAACTGATAATATCCCGCGAATACGCATGCAAATAATTTTGAGTCCAAAAATAAGTCTTCAGACTTATTCAGGCTTATTTTCGTTGAGATTTCCTAACAGCAGGGACAGAATTATGTTTAAGAAAACCGGCAAATTCCTTCGGCGCTTCCGCAAGCAATTGCTGCTCTTTTTTGCAATTCTGACCTTCGTTTTCTACAAAAGTCTTCCCGAACCCTTGTTCGATGAGCCGCTTTCAACCCTGGTTGTTTCGGCCGAAGGCGAGTGGCTGGCCGCCCAAATTGCCGATGATGGTCAGTGGCGTTTTCCGGCGGGAGGCGAGCTGCCCGCGAAATTTAAAACATGCATTCTGGCCTTCGAGGACAGGCATTTTTACTACCATCCGGGCATCAATCCTGTTTCCATGTTTAAGGCACTCAGCCGCAACATAAGGCGCGGAAGGGTTGTAAATGGCGGCAGTACCATTACCATGCAGGTAATTCGCCTTTCGCGCAAGGGAAAAAGCCGGACTTACTTCGAAAAACTGATAGAATCCTGGCTTGCCTTGCGGATTGAATGTAGCTACTCAAAAGACGAAATTCTGGCGCTTTACGCTGCTCATGCGCCTTTCGGCGGAAATGTAGTTGGACTCGAAGCCGCCTCGCGAAGGTATTTTAACCGGCCGCCTGATCAGCTTTCATGGGCCGAATCTGCTTGTCTGGCCGTGTTGCCCAATGCGCCCTCACTCATTTTTCCCGGTCGTAATCAGGATGCGCTGCTTAAAAAACGCAACCACCTGTTGCTTTACCTGTACGAAAATGGCGAGTTTGACCGCACCGAATATGAGCTTGCTTTGAGCGAAGCGCTTCCGCAAAAGCCTGAACCTGTTCCGCTTACAGGAATGCACTTGTTGCAGCGACTAAGTTCGAAATATGGTAAAGGGAATTTTTTCCGCACTCCGGTAATTGCCACTTTGCAAAAGCAGGTTGAGCAGATTCTGAATGAGCACACACCGCTATGGGAAGCAAACGGAGTTTACAATGCAGCCGTAATGGTAACCGATGCTACCAATGGCCGGGTGCTGGCTTATGCGGGCAATATTTCGGCTAACAGCCGGATGCACGGTCGTTCCAACAATATGCTGAATACACCCAGAAGCTCCGGTTCGGTTCTGAAACCCTTTCTGTACGCGGGTTTGCTTCAGGAAGGGAGTATTTGTCCAACTGCCTTGCAGGCCGATGTGCCCACAAGATTGGGGAATTATTCTCCGCGCAATTACGATTTGCAGTATTCCGGGGCCGTTCCGGCCGATATGGCCCTGGCGCGTTCGCTTAATATTCCCGCTGTGCGCATGTTGCAGCATTTCGGGGTTGGTAAGTTCCATTTAATGCTCAAAAATCTGGGCATGTCAACCCTTACAAAACCGCCCTCGCATTATGGTTTGTCGCTGGTTTTGGGTGGGGCAGAGGTTACTGCAGAGCAACTTTCGCTCATGTATTTTCGCCTCATCGGCGGATTAAATGGCAGGGAAGGCCTGAATACGGGCACACTCAGGCTTTGCGAACAGGACGAATCTCAATCATGGGCTCATTTTGCGGTACCCGAAGCATCGGTGGTTTACCATACTTTCGAAGCCATGTCGCGGGCTAACCGCCCGGATGCTCAGGCCGGCTGGCAGGAATTTCTTTCGTCGCAAAAAATTGCCTGGAAAACCGGAACCAGTTTCGGGCACCGCGATGCCTGGGCGCTTGGGCTAAATCCGGGGTACATTGTTACGGTGTGGGTTGGCAATGCCGCCGGCGACGGCAAGCAAATGCTAAGCGGATTGAATGCCGCAGCACCCGTACTGTTTGATGTACTGGCTCTTTTGCCCGAAAAAGGCTGGTTTCAGGAGCCGGTCATGCAGGAAATGGAAATGAAAATCTGTGATTTATCGGGTGATAAAGCAGGACCTTTTTGCGATAACACTA
>JAGQVC010000205.1 GCA_020438185.1 Bacteroidota bacterium | reverse complement strand
TTTCCTTTGCGTTACTCTGAAACCTTTGTCTCATTTCGGCAATTCCGATGGAGAGTAATTCTGCGGGTTCTTCATCCATCCGCTTCTTTAATTCAATGGTATGTGCCTGCACAATGCTGCCTTCCAGCACGCGCAGGTAATTCACATAGGCTATTTTTTCTTCGGTATGAATCGAAAATACATCCACATTACTTATCGATGGATTTACAATGGTTGACTTGCTTTTGAATTTTTCAATCAGTTCGAGTCTTTCCTTTATTTCCTGTGCTTGTTCAAATCTGTAAGCCGCAGCGTGTTCCATCATGCGGGCACGCAGGTATTTAATAATTTCGTTGAGGTTGCCTTTAATAATTTGCCTGATTTCCTGAATGGTCTGGTTGTATTCTTCTTCGCTTTCGTAACCGACGCATGGGCCTTTACAATTCTTAATGTGATATTCCAGACAAACTTTGAATTTACCTTCCTTAATGGATTGAGGTTCAAGCTTCAGATTGCAGGTTCGCCTGGGGTAGAGGGTTTTTATAAAGTCCAGCAAAGTTCGCATTACACGCACCGATGCATAAGGCCCGTAATATTCAGAGCCATCCTTAATAATTTTCCTTGTTGGGAAAACTCTGGGAAAGCGTTCATTTTTGATGCAAATCCAGGGGTAGGTTTTATCGTCTTTTAAGGCAACATTATACCGTGGCTGATATTTTTTAATCAGGTTATTTTCCAGAAGTAGCGCATCCAGTTCCGTGTCAACCACAATTGTCTGGATATCGGCAATTTTTGAAACCAGTACACGGGTTTTCCCGCTGTCGTAATGCTCTTTTGTAAAGTAGGAGCTTACTCTTTTCTTCAGGCTTTTGGCCTTGCCCACATATATTATTGTGCCTTCGTTGTTCAGGTACTGATACACGCCCGGCTTGTCGGGCAGCGTTTTCAAAATAGTTTGTATGTGTGCAGGAGTTTCCATGCCTGATTGCAAAAGTACACTTTGCAGGCATGGATTCCGACTTTACCTGCGCCCCTTCCTGGATTTACCTTTGTCGCGACTGAATTTATCCCGTTTTTCAGGTCTGTTTCTCCCTGCCGGGCGATTTGCGGGTCGGTTTAACGGTTCATCCTCGATGAGCATAAAGTCGAGCTGCTTCTTGGTAAGATCGGCTTTTCTGACTTCCACATTTACTTCATCGCCTAATGTATAGCGGCGACGGTATTGTTTGCCGATAATGGAGAAACTCTCTTCATCAAAGAAGTAAAAATCATCAGGAATATCGCGAAGACGGACTAAACCTTCACATTTGTTTTCAATAATTTCAACAAAAATGCCCCATTCCGTAACCCCGGTTATTACTCCTCTGAAATTTTGACCAATCCGGTCCTTGAGGAATTCGACCTGTTTGTATTTGACGGATGAGCGCTCTGCATCGGCAGCTCGCTTTTCCTGTTCGCTGGAATGCTTGCACTTAGCTTCCAGTTCCGATTCAGAATCGCCTGGTTTTCCCGCAAGGTATGATTCCAGCAGCCGGTGAACCATCACATCCGGATAACGGCGAATAGGGGAGGTAAAGTGGGTGTAATACCTGAAACCAAGTCCGTAGTGTCCGATATTTTTTGTGGTATAAATGGCTTTAGCCATAGTTCTGATGGCAAGTGTTTCAATCATATTCGACTCGCCTTTGCCTTTCACTTCTTTCATGAGGGCATTCATATTTTCTGATATTTCCCTCTCTTTCTGAAAATTGAAGCGGTACCCAAACTGAGAAACAAACCTCGAAAATTCCATTAGTTTTTCCGGATCCGGCTTGTCGTGCACCCGATACACGAATGGATATTTAAGATTGGATTTGCCCCTTTGATCTTTACCCAGGTTCGAAACATACTCAGCGACACTTCGGTTGGCCAGCAGCATAAAATCTTCGATCAGCATATTGGCCTCCTTTTGTTCCTTAAAGTAAACTCCGAGTGGCTTTCCGTCTTTATCGAGGCGGAATTTCACTTCCACCTTGTCGAATGCGATGGAACCCTTTCTGAATCTGCGTTCCCTAAGAATAGTTGCGAGTTTATGCAAGGTCAGGATTTCATCTTTCAGGTCTCCTTCGCCTGTTTCAATAACTTTCTGAGCTTCCTCATAAGCGAAGCGGCGTTGAAAACAAATCACGGTTCGGCCAATCCAGCTTGCATGCACACCTGCATCATCATCCATTTCGAAAACAGCCGAGAAGCAAAGTTTCTCCTCATTCGGTCTGAGTGAACAAACTCCATTTGAAAGGTGCTCCGGTAACATCGGAACCACACGATCGACGAGGTAAACCGAGGTTGCCCTTTTGTAGGCTTCATCATCGAGAATTGTTCCCGGTTTTACGTAATGGGCAACGTCGGCAATATGCACTCCTATTTCCCACAGACCCGAATCCAGCTTGCGAATTGACAAGGCATCATCAAAATCTTTGGCATCATGCGGGTCGATTGTAAACGTGGTTACGTTCCTGAAGTCTTTTCTTTTATTTATTTCCTTTTCGGAGATTTTATCCGGGATTTTTTCTGCTTCTTTTTCAACTTCCTCGGGGAATTCGAATGGAAGACCAAAGTCGAGCATTATGGCATGCATTTCAACATTGTGTTCTCCCGGTTTACCAAGAACTTTTACAACTTCACCGAAAGGATTTTTGGCATGTTCGGGCCAGTCGAGCATGCGCACCAGAACTTTATCGCCGTTTTTAGCATTATTCAGGTTTTGTTCCGGAACGAAAATATCTACCGGCATTTTGTTGCTATCGGGTACTACAAAGGCATAGCGCTGCGATAATTGAACAATCCCCACAAATTCTGTCCGGGCCCTTTCAATAATTTCAACTACTTCGCCTTCGGCGCGACGGCCTTTCCGGTGAGCAAAAAGATGGATTTTAACCCGGTCACCATTGAGTGAATTAAGGAGGTTATGTTCTTTTATATACACATCCTGATCGGAATCCTTGCTTATTACGTATCCGGCTCCGGAGGAAGTTAATTCCACGCGCCCTTCAATAAAACTGCTGCCTGTAATGGCAAGTCTGAACTTACCGGGTTCCGGTTCGCTGATGTGCATTTGCGCAACAAGGGCATCAAGTATTTCCATTACTTGCACTCGTTGCTCAGGTTTTTCAAGGTAAAGCTGAGCGCAAATTTCCTTGTAGGTATGTGCCCTTCCGGGCGATGCCTTAAAATAGGCCAAAACGTCCTCAAATAACAGGCGTGACATAGCCTGATCCCTGGAAGATTTTTTTCTTTTGTTTTTCATGTTGATTCAAAGGTAAACGCAGTCCACGCATAATTGACTCGGGTACCGTTTTTTTAATAATGTATTTACACACAAGTGGTTGATGTGCTGGTGTGCTGATTTGTTAATGTGCTGATTTGAAAATGCTATAAAACGCAATTTTTTTCGAAGAAAAAGATTAGCGGTTTAAGTCCGTCCGTCCGCCGAAGGCGGAAATCTGATATGCTAATATGCTGATAAGCTATTTTGCTAATTTGAAAATGCTATAAAACACAAGTTTTTGTAAAGCAAAAGCTAAGCGGTTTAAGTCCGTCCGTCCGCCGAAGGCAGAATGCTAATTTGCTAATTTGAAAATGTGATGATTTGAAAATTTGAAAATGCTATAAAACGCAATTTTTTTCGAAGAAAAAGATTAGAGGTTTAAGTACGCCGCAGGCGGAAAGCTGATTTGAAAATTAGAAAATGAAAAAAAAGCACAAGTTTTTTCAAAGCAAAGCTTGGTGATTTAAATCTTGTATTTGTTAGTGATGACCAAAAATTAACATTAATAATTCAGGCTTTAAAAATAAAACCACCCGGGAAATTTATTGTTTAATTCCAGCAGTAATTAGATATTAGCTTTTTAACTGTTATTAAAAAAATTTCGCAATTCAGATTCGGTCCTGTATTTGGATATTTTTGTGGAGATAAAATAAAAAATACAATTAGTTAATTACAATAAATTGGATTGATATTAATTTACCCTTCAAATTCGCTATTATTATTATTTTAAAAACGAATAAAT
>JAGQVC010000204.1 GCA_020438185.1 Bacteroidota bacterium | reverse complement strand
TCGACACCCATTGGTTTAGTACATTGTTCGGATGGTACACGTTTGCAGGATTCTTTGTGAGCGCACTGACTATGATTACGATGGTTACTATCCATCTGAAAAGTCAGGGATTATTGCCGGAAGTGAATGAAAACCACATACATGATTTAGGGAAATTCATGTTTGCATTCTCTATTTTCTGGACGTATTTATGGTTTTCCCAGTTTATGCTCATCTGGTACTCCAACATACCTGAAGAGGTAACCTATTTTCAAGATAGATTTGCTAATTACAAATTCTTATTCTTTATGAATTTGTTTTTGAATTTCATTTTTCCATTCCTGGTCTTAATGAAAAGAGGTTCAAAAAGGAAAAATCGAGTTCTGATGTTCATTGGTGTCGTGATTTTATTCGGACACTGGAGTGATAATTTTGTAATGATTATGCCCGGCACAGTTAAAGATCACTGGCACATGGGCTGGGTTGAATTTGGAACAATGCTGGGGTTCCTGGGGTTATTCGGTTACGTTGTACTCAGTAAACTGGCTTCCAGACCAGTGTCCAATCCCAATCACGTATTCTTTCAGGAAAGCGTTCATCACCATATTTAATATTGATCAAGAAATCGTCTTAGCCATATGACACTTTTAATCATCGCCGTAATCGTACTTTTTGTAGTTGCAGCTGTTCGCGTTATGTCAATCTACTCTTTATCCACCGAAATCAGAGGTGGTTCAAAAGATGATGTGGTAACAGACGCAGAAAGTCGCAATCAGGCTACACTTTGGGTGCTTTTCCTCATTGCTTTTCTAGGATTTTGCTTTTGGCAGGTTGTTAAATATAGTGACAAGATTTTACCTGAAGCGGCCTCTGCGCATGGGCCAAAAATCGACAACTTGTTTAATGTAACGTTAGCGCTGATTTCTTTGGTGTTTGTTCTCACACACATCGTACTTGTTTATCAGATTTATAAGAATAGCGGAAGAAAAGGGCGCAAAGCAGTGCATTTTGCTCATAGTAATAAGCTTGAAATGATTTGGACAATCATTCCTGCACTTGCACTATCTGGCTTAATTGCATACGGATTAACTGTTTGGAATGATGTTATTTATCCGGGTGATAAAGATGCTATGGTTCTGGAGCTTTATTCTAAACAATTTGACTGGACAGCTCGTTACGGAGGAAAAGACAATCAACTTGGCAACTCTGACTTCCGGGCTATTGGCTCTGGAAATGATTTAGGAATGGTTGAAGATATGAAAGGTGATGATGATGTAATTGTAAAGGGCGAGTTTCATCTTGTAAAAGATAAGCCGGTACTTTTCAAATTCAGATCAAGGGATGTTATTCACAGTGCATATATGCCACATTTCAGAGCTCAGATGAATTGTGTTCCGGGAATGGAAACTACGTTTGAGTTTATTCCAACAATTACAACAAGTGAGATGAGGGAAAAACTCAATGATGATAAATTTAATTATGTTCTTCTCTGCAATAAAATTTGCGGTGCCGCACATTACAATATGCAGATGGATATCATAGTTGAATCTCAGGAAGAATTCAATACATGGATGGCTGAACAAAAGACCTGGATGCAAACTCAGGCAGTTTCAGCAACTGCAGAACTTAAATAATTGATAAATTTAACAGCCCGAACGACAACCGTTTAATCTTCAAATCAGGAAGGATATGTCAGCAATGGATTCAACACATCATGAAGAGCACAACGTTCATGTTGAGCACTCAGCACATGCTCACGAGCATCATCATGAAGAACATCATCATGAAGACACTTTTATTTCAAAATATGTGTTTTCGCAGGATCATAAGATGATCTCAAAACAGTTTCTGATCACTGCGGTGTTCATGGCTGTGATTGCGATGCTTATGTCAGTGATTTTCCGTCTCCAGCTTGCCTGGCCCGGAAAAAGTTTTCCAATTCTGGAACCTATTTTGGGCAAATGGGCGCCGGATGGTGTTCTTGATCCTAATTTTTATCTCGCTTTAGTTACGATTCACGGTACTATAATGGTATTTTTCGTGCTGACGGGTGGATTGAGTGGAACATTTTCCAATTTGCTTATTCCGCTTCAGATCGGAGCAAGAGATATGGCTTCAGGATTCCTGAACATGCTTTCATTCTGGTTCTTTGCAGCGTCATCTGTGGTGATGCTTTTGTCTGTCTTTATTGAGTCTGGCCCCGCCTCCGGCGGATGGACCATCTATCCTCCTCTATCAGCTCTTCCGGAAGCAATGCCCGGATCAGGTCTTGGGATGACACTTTGGCTCGTGTCCATGTCTCTATTCATCGTTTCGTCTCTGTTAGGGTCACTGAATTATATTGTAACAATTATCAATCTTAGAACTAAAGGTATGTCAATGACCCGGCTTCCTTTGACTATCTGGGCATTCCTTGTAACTGCAATTCTTGGGGTACTTTCATTCCCGGTGTTGTTCGCTGCAGCACTTCTTCTGATTTTCGACAGAAGTTTTGGCACCAGTTTCTATTTGAGTGATATTTACATTGGAGGTCAGGCGCTTGAATACAATGGAGGAAGTCCTGTTCTTTATGAACATTTGTTCTGGTTTTTAGGTCACCCCGAAGTATATATCGTATTGCTTCCTGCTCTTGGAATTACATCAGAAGTAATCGCTACAAATGCCAGAAAACCAATTTTTGGCTATCGTGCAATGATTGCTTCAATTTTGGGTATTGCGTTCCTTTCCTTTATTGTATGGGGGCACCACATGTTTGTTACAGGCATGAATCCATTCCTGGGCTCTGTTTTCGTATTTACAACTTTGCTTATTGCTATTCCATCAGCGGTTAAAGCTTTCAATTACATTACAACACTCTGGAAAGGTAATTTGCAATTTACGCCAGCTATGCTGTTTGCTATCGGACTTGTGTCTTTCTTCATAACAGGTGGTGTAACCGGTTTGATACTTGGAGACTCCGCTCTTGACATTAATGTTCATGATACTTATTTCGTGGTAGCGCACTTCCATCTTGTAATGGGTTCAGCAGCTATTTTTGGAATGTTCGCCGGTGTTTATCACTGGTTCCCAAGAATGTTCGGTCGTTTGATGAACAAAAAAATGGGTTTCGCGCATTTTTGGTTAACTATAGCCGGCGCATACGGAGTTTTCTTCCCAATGCACTTTCTAGGAATGGCTGGTGTACCCAGAAGGTACTATTCCAACACTGAATTCCCGATATTCAATGATCTGGTTGACATTAATGTTTTGGTAACCTGGTTTGCAATACTTGCTGCTTCAGCTCAGGTTATCTTCTTATTTAACTTCTTCTACAGCATTTTTAAAGGACAAAAATCTTCACAGAATCCATGGAAATCGAATACCCTGGAATGGACAGCTCCAGTTAAGCACATGCATGGAAACTGGCCGGGAGAAATTCCTGAAGTACACCGTTGGGCTTATGATTACAGTAAGCCAGGTTACGACGATGATTTCGTTCCTCAAACTGTTCCACTTTCTGAGCAGGAGATGCTCGAAGGAGAGCACTGATTTTTGTATTTAATATTTACAAAAACGTCCTTCCCTGAAGGACGTTTTTGCTTTTACACAATTGCCTTTATTATCTTGCTTTTCAATTATGAATCCCAATCTTGATCCCGAGTTTCAGCATTTGTCAGCTAAGGACAAAGAAATTGAAAAGGTGCTTCGACCAGCTTCATTTGAAGATTTTTCGGGTCAGCCAGCCGTTTTAGAAAATCTAAGAGTATTTGTTGAGGCAGCAAGAATGAGGGATGAAGCTCTTGATCATGTTTTATTGCATGGCCCTCCAGGCCTTGGGAAAACAACACTTGCACAAATTATTGCAAATGAACTTGGAGTGAATATGAAGATTACATCGGGTCCGGTGTTGGATAAACCTGGTGATCTGGCGGGATTACTCACCAATCTTGAACCTCACGATGTTCTGTTTATTGATGAAATACACAGGCTGAGTCCAGTCATTGAGGAATATCTTTATTCTGCGATGGAAGATTTCAGAATTGATATAATGATAGAAAGCGGCCCAAATGCTAGATCCATTCAGATTGAGCTCAACCCTTTCAC
>JAGQVC010000203.1 GCA_020438185.1 Bacteroidota bacterium | reverse complement strand
TTCGGTTTGGATGGCAATTTCGGAAGATGAAGGACTTGGAATAAACGGCGCCTCTTCTAACATTGGCATTCAGGAAGGCTTCTTTGTTAAGGCCTTCACGGCCGATACATTAAGACTGAACAACTCACATCGCTCGGATGAAACCAATGTGCATGCGGTTCAGGTAAATGATTTTCGCGCTTACTTAAGGCTAAGCCTCATAAAAGACCAGAAACGCGACGAAACCTTAATCTGGTTCGATGCAGATAACAATTCCCAGCAGTTGCTGGACGGTCAGGATGCATTAAAACCCGCCATTCCGGGTGCCATGACCATTTCTTCGGTTAAAGAAGAGCGGATGCTTGCCATTCAGGGCAGACAAACCGCCCTGGACGAAGATTCGGTTGCCCTTGCGCTGCACGTTCCTGCCGATGGTTCGTACACCATTCGCTTAACCGATGTAATTCATTTTCCGGCTACCGCCATGATGTATCTGGAAGACAGGTTGACCGGCACCTTTCAGAATCTGCGGACAGAGCCGTCGTATACGGTTGTTCTCAACGAAGGCGATATTAACGGGCGCTTCTTTCTGCATCACCGTGCGGGTGTGGAAACCAACGCTATTGCAGAGGGTTGCGAAGGAAACGATGGTCAGATTACCCTTCACAATTCAGCCTCTACACAATGGGATATTAAGTTGTTCAACAGCAACGACAGTTTGGTTGCAGAGCGCTATCAATTTACCGGCAATTGGTCTGTTCAGGCCCTCCGGGCCGATGAATACAGACTGGAGTTTACTTTAAGCGGGCAAAGCCTGCTTATTGATGAATATCTTACCGTAGAAACCGGAAACGCTATCTCAGCTTCGCTGACAGCTTCGGTTACCGAAGTTAAAATGGAAGAGGAAGAGGTTGTTTTAACCAATACAAGTATTGGTTCTGAATCGGTTTTCTGGGAGTTTGGCGATGGAATGATGGTTTCGGACGAAAATGAAGTATCGCACATTTACAGCGATCCGGGTCATTATGATGTTGTTATGCGGGTTACCCGTGGCGAATGCAGCGATACCGCCATGGTTACCATTCACGTAATTACCATTACCGGGATTGAAGATGCCAAAGCACCTGAATCGTTCACGCTGTTTCCAAACCCTGCAAGCACCATTGCTTACATACGACCTGAGATTGATGAACCTTTAGAAAATGGCACCTACGTAATTGTAGATGCATCGGGTAGAGTTATTTTTCAGAAGCAGGTTTCGTATCTGGCTCCGGGACAAACCCTTGAGCTACCGGTTTCGGATCTTCCGCCGGGTACTTACCAGGTTGTGCTAAGCGCCGGAAAATTCAAAGGAGTCAGCCGACTCATGGTGAACCGCTGATTAGTCCTTGTTCCGGATTTTATCGAGAAACGAAGTGGTTGAGTAGCCTTCGGTAAAGTTGATTATGGCTATCCGGCCACCGGCCGATTTTACCAGATCTGCACCAACTATTTGCTCTTCGGTGTAATCTCCGCCTTTTACAAGTATATCGGGCATCACTGCCCGGATAAGTTCAATCGGAGTATCTTCTTCGAACCCGCAAACAGCATCAACTACATGTAGTGACGCAAGTGCAAATGCCCTGTCAGCAAACGGGTTTACCGGACGTCCCTCACCCTTTAACCGGGAGATCGGAAGCATCGCTGTTAAGACCAATGATTAAACGATTGCCCAGCGATGCCGCTTCAGCGAGATAGGCCAGATGGCCACGGTGAAGTACATCGAAACAACCATTGGTAAAAACCAGTTTCTGCGAACGAAGCCTCCATACCGCTATGATGCGTTGCAATTGTTCCGGGGAACAAATTCTGGATTCAATTTGCTGGAGCTGACTCAACCGGAAGAAGTTTTTTACGCTGCAATGTCATGCTGATTAATGCAAACAATCCTGCACTTACCGTCATAACAAACTGAGTACTGTGCACAATGGTCGCAAACACAAGTCCGGGACGCAGTTCCTCGCCATTTACCGGATTGACTGAAGGACCAATGTTATAAATAAGTAAAGCCTTTTCTACCAAATAATGAAAGGCCCCGAAACCGCCCTGTACCGGAGCTGTCATTCCAAGTCCGCCGACAACCATCAGGAACAGGCCATCAAAAGCTTTCAGCGCCGCAGTTGGGTCGTAGGCATACACACAAACCCAGGTCATCAGGAAATAGTTAAACCAGATAAAGAAGGTATGAAACAGGAAAGCCCCCTTGCGCTTCATTTTGAACAGGGTCGCAAAACCATCTCCAATACCCTTAAAGAGGTTAAGCATTTTTGCCACAAAGGCAACATGCGCAAATTTTCTAAGCAGAAAGCGTGTAATCCAGATTCCGCCGAAGGCGAAAGCAATAACAAGCGGATAAATCCACCAGCCCAGCTTATCGATTATACCGGTAACAGAATCGAGTTTATCGCCAAATACTTCATTTCTGAAGAAATTACCGAATCGCTCAAACTGGGTCATAATCACCACTCCAATCAAACTTAACAGAATCACGAGGTCAATTACCCTTTCCAGAATCACTGTTCCAATAAGTTGAGTTACAGGAACTTTGTCGGTTTGATTAAGCATCGTGCAACGCACCACCTCGCCCATTCGCGGAACGCCTATATTGGCCAGGTAACCAATTGCAACAGCGTTAAAGCAATTGAGCAAACCTGGTTTGTACCCGAGCGGTTCCAGCACAATTCGCCAGCGCCAGGCCCGCGAAATCATGGCAATTAGTCCGCACGAAAACGAAAGAGCTATCCAATATGGGTTGGCGTGTTTGATTTCGTTCCACATCCAAACCAGATCCACATCTTTAAAGACGAGCCAGAGCAATAGCAGGCCAATGCTCAAAAAGACATAAACCCGGACTTTGCTCCATATTTTTTTCATGTTCAGCGAAGGCTATTGGTTGCAGTTTCCGGGAAAATCACAGCCGGTTTAAATGTTTTCGCCTCTTCAAAATCCATCATCGCGTACGAAATGATAATCAGAATATCGCCAAGCGCAACTTTCCTTGCTGCAGGACCATTCATACAAATCACTCCCGAGCCTCTTTCACCTTTAATAACATAGGTTTCGAGACGTTCTCCGTTATTAATGTTTAGCACCTGAACCTTCTCGTTCTCGATAAGATTGGCGGCATCCATCAGATCCTGATCAATGGTTACACTTCCAATGTAATTGAGGTCGGCCTGAGTAACCGTAACCCGGTGAATTTTCGATTTTACTACCTGTATATACATGAGATTTCGGGCGCGAAACTACATCAAATGAATGGATTGAGCAATCAGATAGATGCAGGCAATATGATATTATCAATAAGTCTCACATCACCAACCCAGGCGGCAATGCAGGCAACACTTTCCGTTTCAGGGTAATCGTTTAAAGTTTGTAGTGTTTCCGGGTCAATAATTTCGAGGTATTCAAGCCTGGCGGCTGATGATTCCAGCTTTTTAACTGCATCCCCGATGATTGAATCAAAGCTGTCTTTCCGCCACCTATCCTTAATGGAAAAGAGCGCTTCTGATAAGATAAGCGATCGCTGCCTTTCAATTGGACTAAGCCTTTGGTTTCTTGAACTCATTGCAAGTCCGTCGGCTTCTCTAACGATTGGACAGGCAACAATTTTAAGGTTCGGGTGTAATTTCTCCGCCATCAGGCGGATGATGACCAACTGCTGGAAATCCTTCAGTCCGAAATAAGCTTTTGTTGGTTGAATCAGGCTAAAGAACTTGTCCACAATAGTAATAACACCCTGAAAGTGTCCGGCTCTGAATTTTCCTTCCAGCACCTGATCAAGTCCGTTCAGGTCAAATTCCAGATGATTCTGGCCGGTGTTGTACATTTCATCAGCCGAAGGCAGAAAAACAGCAGCAGCACCCGTGCTGCTTAACATGCTGATATCGGCTTCTTCGTTCCTGGGATATTTAACAAAGTCTTCGTTTTGATTGAATTGCGTCGGATTGACGAAAATGCTTACGATGCAGCGGTCGTTTTCCTCACATGCCCGGTTAACCAGCGAAATATGCCCCTGATGCAAAGCGCCCATGGTGGGAACAAACCCCAATGTGCTGT
>JAGQVC010000202.1 GCA_020438185.1 Bacteroidota bacterium | reverse complement strand
GCCGATGCCGGAGCAGATGTGCTGGTTGCCGGAAGTGCCGTTTTTAATCAACCCGACCGACCAGCCGCAATCCGTTTGCTGAAAGGGTTTTAAGCTTTATTTTATAACCATCCCGGCTTACAGCCGGATAGAATCCGGATATTCCACTCTAGTAAGGAAAAGGCCACAGGCTTCGGCGCTGCTGCCTGCTTCTGCCCTGCTCTGCGACTGAATAACTTCCTTCATCCAGTCAGCATTGCGTTTGCCTTCGCCAATTTCGAGCATGGTTCCAACGATTGCTCTAACCATATTACGAAGAAAGCGGTCGGCCGAAATCTTAAAAACCAGAACAGATCCCTGCATCGCCCAACCCGCTTCACGCACATCGCACAAGTAATTGTTAACCTGCGTGTTGGATCTCGAAAAACACGAAAAATCCTGTCTCCCATTCAGGTACCCGGCAGCCGTATTCATACTTTCAATTTCCGGGAAGCTTCTTACAAAATGAACCAGGCCATCCAGAAAAGGATTCCTCTCGTCGGCAATCCGGTATTCATAGGTTCGCTGCGTAGCAGAATACCGCGCATGTGCATCTTCCTTAACAGGGAAAAGCTCCCTGAATTGAATCCCCTTTATCTTTCTGGCTTTCAGCCTGAAGAGGAAATCGCTCATTTCTTCGGCAGTTTTGTCCGTATCAAAATGCAGATAAAAATCGTCTGCATGCACGCCCGCATCAGTTCGCCCACAGCCAACTGTCTCTACCTCAGCGTGTAACATTTCAGACAAAACCTCCTGAACTACCTGCTGCACGGTTAGCGCATTGGGTTGAATCTGCCAGCCGTGAAAATAGGCACCGTGATACCGGATTCGTAAAAAATACCGCATGCTGCAAAGAAAAGAAATCCTTTGCTGAAATGATTTTTGTTGTAAATTGCATGTTGGTACATACAATGTTAAGAATCGAATTTTTACGCCAGATGATTGGAGGAAGTCTTGCCTTTAGTGGCCTGAAATTGAGTGCTTTAGTAAATGAACTAGATTCGTTTCAGGCATCTCCCCTAATGCCTGTTCTATTTGTCGGACATGGATCTCCGATGAATGCAATTGAGCAAAATGACTTTTCTAAGAGTTGGAACTTACTCGGTAAGAACCTTCCCACTCCCAGGGCGATTCTTTGCATTTCGGCACATTGGGAAACCGACGGAAGTTTCGTTACGGCCATGCCAAATCCGAAGACCATTCACGATTTTGGTGGCTTCCCGCAGGCTTTGTTCGACGTGCAGTACCCCGCGCCCGGAAATCCTGCCTTAGCAGCAGAAATTGTTAAAATGGAAACCGCAAGGCATATTTCCGAAGATCATTCCTGGGGATTAGACCACGGCACCTGGTCGGTTGTAAAAAACATGTATCCCGAGGCCAATATTCCTGTTTTGCAGCTGTCGCTGGATTATCGCCTCTCGGCGGAATCACATAAGGAACTGGCCGCATCCTTAAAAAAGCTTCGCGAACGTGGCGTGCTTATTATCGGCAGCGGGAATCTGGTGCACAACCTGCGCATGGTCGACTGGCATAATCCAAACAATGGGTATGACTGGGCGGTGGAAGCTGACGAAACGTTCAGAAAGGCAATTAGTTCGGAGGATTGGCCCTTGCTATTGGCGAAAACAAACTGGAAGGACGCTCTTAAGAAATCGGTTCCCACCGCAGAGCACTATT
This sequence comes from Bacteroidota bacterium, assembly GCA_020438185.1. GTDB lineage: Bacteria > Bacteroidota > Bacteroidia > M30B66 > M30B66 > M30B66. The sequence continues at coordinate 2,414 of JAGQVC010000202.1, read as the reverse complement.
TACCAATGATTTACCCTCTGGCGATGAAAGGTAAAAACGAAGAAATAAGGTATTTCAATCAGCAAACGCTGATGGGTTCTATCTCTATGACTTCGTTTATAATTTCCTGAAACCCTTATTCGGTTACCACTACAGAACCAATGTGGTCATTTCCCTGCCCGGAAATATCGAAGTACCTGATTTTGCAGATGTACATATCAATCGGAACAGGTCTGCCTTCGATGGTTCCATCCCAGCCTTTTTCCCAGTCGTTCGAATAGAACACTTCATGTCCCCAGCGGTCGAAAATGCGCATTTCGAAACCTTCCTTCGCAAAACCGCTCGCCTTGGGCTTGAAAACATCATTGATTCCGTCTTCATTTGGCGTAAATGCCGTAGGAACGTAGAATGCCTTAAATCCGCCAATGTGAATGGTTTGAACGGCCTGATCGCTGCAACCGTATTCATTCCCAACGTGAAGCATAACCTCGAACGAGCCGGTATCGCGGTAAGTAAACGCCGCATTTGGCATCATCACTGAAGATTGTTGCGGATCGCCAAAAAAGTAATTGTAGGTGTTGGCACCCTGACTTTCATCAACGAAAGTAACAATAGGCTGATCCAGTGTTGTTTCTGTAGGCGTAGCCTCGAAATTAGCAACCGGACTCGGATAAACCCGAAGCAGTTCAGACCATTGCAGCTGCGCAGAACAGCCCGATGAATCCTTCACTAACAAATGCACCGGGTACAATCCGGGAGTATCAAAGCAAGGTATTGCGCTTGGAGTGTTAAACTGAAGCGAATCGCCAACCGACCAGGTATAGGTAATGGCACTTTCGGCAATTGCATGAAGCTTGGCGCAAAATGGAGCGCATCCACTGGTATCATCGGCCAGAATGGCCAGTTCGGGATTTTGATTCACAACAACAGTGATAGAATCGTACCCTACACAACCCATTGAATCTGTAACGGTTACAGTGTATGTGGTGGTTTCCTGCGGATTGGCAGCGAACACGCTTCCGGTTACACCGTGATCCCACACATAGCTGAATAAATTGTGAATTCCCGAAGCAGATACTTCAATCAAAGCCTGATCGCCTTCACAAATTAATGTATCGCCTTCCACCAAAATACTGAAAGCCTCAGCCGTGGTTAATGTGGCGCTGAGTTGAACCATGCAGGCATGCTCATCAATAACATTTACCGAGTAATCGCCTGGAGCCAGCCCATCAATAACTGAAGCCTGCTGACCGGTATTCCACTGGTATGTGTAAAAACCTGTACCGCCCTGAGCAACAACGGTTAATGCACCATCTGCAATACCACTGCAGCCGGGTTGATCAATTTCCAGTTGAGCGATAAGCTGCGCCGGCTGCGTCACCTCAGCGTCAATGCTTAGGTCACATCCGTTCGCATCGCTCACCGAAATGCTGTAAACACCTGCCGGAATTCCTGAGTTGTCAAGACCACCGAAACCATCCGACCAGCTGATGTTGTATGGCTGAGTTCCGCCCTGAACATCAATAACAACGCGCCCGTCTGATTGCCCATAGCAATCCGGATTTTCGATACTGGAAGTCATTGTGAGCTGCGCCGGCTGGCTGATAATAAAATTCGCCGTTCCGTTGCATCCGTTGGCATCAACAACCGAAATGTTGTAAGTGCCGGCCGGCAGGTTCTGCGGCGGACTACTTTGCGGCCCCGTTCCCCACTGGTAATAATAAGGAGCAACTCCGCCACTAACACTCAGGTTAACAGCTCCGTCATTCAAACCGTAACACGAAACTGGTGTTACAGAGTTAACTGTTACGGCTATCGCCTGATAACCATTTATGGTTACATCGTGTGTAGCGGTGCAATTGTTCTCGTCGGTAACTGTAACTGTGTATGTTCCCGGGGCGAGATCATTTGCAACAGCTGTGTTCTGCACCGGAACCGTGTTCCATGAATAGGTATAAGCGCCTGTTCCACCGGTAACGGTTACAGAAGCAGCACCTGCATTATTTCCGCAATCGCCCGGTATTACTGTCGATTGGATTAGGATTGGTTGCTGTGGCTGCGCCACGAAAATGGTGTCAGATGCTGAACATCCCGAAGCATCGCTTACGGTAACATCGTAGTATCCAACAGGCAGCCCCGAAACCTGTGCGGTTTGGTCGCCTGTTTCCCAAAGGTAGGTGTAAGATCCGTTTCCGCCTGCGGCGGATATGGAAGCAGAACCATTGCTGCCTCCGTAACAGGTTACCGGAGTAACCTGGTAAGTAAGTGTTACGGCATCAGGTTCGGTAACGTTAAAACTAAGGAAAGCGCTGCAACCTGATGCATCGGTAACGGTAACCTGATTGGCTCCCGCCGCCAGAGCACTTGCCTGAGTACCGGATTCTCCCGAAGACCATTGAATGCTGTACGGAGCTGTACCTCCGCTAATTACCGCC
>JAGQVC010000201.1 GCA_020438185.1 Bacteroidota bacterium | reverse complement strand
CGCTTACCAGACTGCCGTCTGAATTGAAGTTCCGTTCGTTGAACGGGATAAACTCGAAGAAAATTCCATTGTTCAGCACCAGCTCCATCGAGTGCTTATCCTTGTTGCTCTGGAACGCAATAAATCCTTCGGAAGCCAGATAGGTTTCGATATAAATGAGCGGTCGGGCAAGCAGCTTTTCGAATCCTTTTTTATAAGGTTCGAAAAACACGCCACCATGCACATAAATATGCAGATTGGGCCAGATATCGTGTATGGTATTTACCCCGTAATGCTTGATTATGCGTTCGGTTACAATTTGAATCCAGGCGGGAACGCCCACAATGATTCCAATATCCCAATCCTTAGCAGTTCTTACAATTTCTTCAAGTTTTGATTCCCAGTCACGCTCACGTGCGATTTTTTTACCCGGTTTGTAATGCGCCTGAAACCAGAATGGAATCTGGGCGGCATTTATTCCGCTCAAATCGCCTTCGTAATAGGAGGAACGCCATTGCAGGTCGGTTGAACCGCCCAGCATAAAAATGCCTTTTTCGAATAACTCAGGCGGCAGGTCGTAATAGGCCAGCGAAAGTATTTGCCTCACGCTGGTTCGCCTGATACTTCTGATCATGGCCTGAGTTACCGGAATCTTTTTACTTGGGGCGCCCGAAGTGCCCGATGAAAGGGCAAAATACTGAACCTTGCCCGGCCATGTCACATCTTCTTCGCCTTCGAGGCTGCGATGCCACCAGGCAGCATGCAGACTTTCGTAATTAAAAATCGGGACTTTCTTTCGAAAGGAAGCGTAAGGGTCGGGCGATTTAAGAATTTCTTCAAACCCGTATTCACGGCCAAAAGCTGTGAACTGGGCTCTTCTTAATAGTTTGAGAAAGGTTTTCTCCTGTTTCTTTTCTGACGTCTGCCTTCTGCGAACTTTTCGAAGTGTTGATTGCAGGGTCAGAGCTCTCTTAATTGCCTTGCCTATCAATGCCATAATTACATCAACTCATGCGAAGCATAATTACTTCTTTTTCGGTTAAGAATCTGAACTTTCCCCTTGGTAAATCTTTTTTGGTCAAACCGGCGAAATAAGTCCGGTCCAGCTTGACAACTTCATAACCAAGGTGTTCAAATATACGACGTACAATCCGGTTTTTCCCTGAGTGAAGCTCAACGCCCACTTCCGACTTGTCAGATCCATCGCCTACATAATTTATAGAATCCACTCCCGTGGTTCCGTCTTCCAACTCAACTCCTTCCATAATTCGCTTCATGTCAACGGCTTTCAAATTTTTATTCAGCGTTACATGATATACCTTTTTCACTCCGTGACTGGGATGAGTGAGGCGTTTTGCCAAATCTCCGTCGTTGGTCATTAAAAGCAAGCCCGTTGTAGCACGATCAAGTCGGCCAACCGGATAAAGCCGTTCGCGGCAGGCCTTGGAAACCAGTTCCATTACGGTTTTCCGGCCCGAAGGGTCGCTTGAAGTGGTTATATAATCTTTTGGTTTGTTAAGTAACAGGTAGCGCTTGGTTTCGCGGTTCAGAGTTTCGTCGCCGTACTGCACCTTGTCTGAAGGTGAAATGCGGTAACCCATTTCTGTAATAATTTTCCCGTTAACCTTAACAGCTCCGCTTTTTATTAAATCATCCGCCTCACGGCGTGAACAAACACCCGCGTTAGCTATGTATTTATTCAATCTTATTTTTCCATCGCTTTCTTCAAGCGTTGGAGCTTTCTTCTTGCGGTCAGAGGATTTCGGGTTTTTCCATTTCTGAGGAACATCTTCCATCCATTCGGAGTGGTATTCCTTACCTGGCCGATTGCCATAATCGTCAGAATCCCGTTTCGCCGATTTGCCGTATGGCTTTTTATCGCCGCCGGAACTTCTTCTTTGCGGACGGTCCTGCGCGAAATCTGATTTTCCGCTGCTCCTGAAACCTGTTTTGCGTTCATCTTTATTGAAATCTGCGCGTTTGGTTTTCCGTTCAGGAGCAAATTCGTCCTCATTTTTTGAATAAGTGTCGGTTCTTCGGCGACGTCTGTCTCCTGAATCCTCATTTTTATCTGAGTACTTAGACTTGCGGAAATCATCCTTGCGGTCGTCATCTTTCGAGAATTTTGACTTGCGAAAATCGCCTTTCCGGTCGTCATCTTTTGAGAATCTTGACTTTCTGAAATCATCCTTCTTTTCCTCATCGAAAAACGATGGCTTTTTTCCTTTACGCTCAGAAAAGTAGCTGTCCTCTTTAGCGAATTTGCTTTTCCCTGAATCATCTTTGCGGTTGCCGGGCTTGTATGCGCGTTTGTCATCACGCGAATAGTCTTCGTCCTTGCCCGATTTGCGGAATTTTGTGTCACGGCTTTCCTTCCCTTCTTTATCGGACTTATAGCTGCTTCTTTTGCTATCCCGATCTGAATCTTTCGAATAGTCTCCTTTCCGGCCAAATCCTTTTTTACCGGAATCAGTGTCGCGGCCTTCCTCGCGCGGAGTGAAAGTGAAACTCTTTTTTCCGGAACCTACTTCCCTGATTTCGGCTTTTTCTTCAGCCGAAAGTCCGGGTTTGGAACGACCGGAAGATTTTTCCGGTTTGCTATCTTTTTTGTTACCGCCTTTTTCGGCCATGACACAATTATTTTTGGAATGGCAAAAGTAGCCAATTTACCAACGTCTAATCGAAAGGACTAAAAGCCCTTGGGATGTGTCTGATTTCGGACTTTTCACCATTCAAAATCACGCTAACTACATCAAAACGGGTTTCCAGATTGCTGTTTTTCCTGCGGATATATTCTTCGGCTGCGTTAACAAGGTTGCGCTGTTTGCGTAGCGTTACCGATTCTTCGGGCATTCCGAAATGCCTTGCCGATCGCGTTTTTACTTCCACAATCACAAGTTCCGAGCGCTCGCGGGCAATTATGTCAATTTCCTCATGCCGGCTTCTCCAGTTTCGTTCAAGAATTTCAAAACCATTTTCTTTCAGGTATTCGACAGCCAGGTCCTCACCCCGAAGTCCAGTTTCGTTGTGTTCAGCCATTTTTTTTGACAAGAATCCGCAATCATTTTTGTCCTGCCAAAATTTGTTCGAAAGTCAGGTGGGGACTACCTAAAATGTAGAAAAACCTTAATTTTTGTTAGTGTAGCAGGTAAACAGAAAGCATAACGATGCCAATAAAAACCAAGAGAAGCAGGAATAAATTAATAATTATAACTCCTGTCGATTTTAGTATTGAAACCATCAGTTTGTCCCCATACAGTTTTTTGTGAGCAACGAAAAAATAGAAAAGCAGCAATAATGAATAGCTCACCACGGCAATAAACTGTATCTCGACCGGAAAGCCATCAGGTAAAATTAAATCCAGCGGAACCAGCACAGAAAATATTACAAAAACCAACAGAGCAAACGAAAAGTAATGCAGGGTAAAAATGCCATGATCGAAGTAGAACCACTTTTTGTTGCGGTGAAAAATACCCAGGACAAATGCGAAAAGCGGCATATAAATGAACAAGGCTTTTGGAATACTTTTTACCAGCGTTGAGATGAACTTTTCACCTACCTCCAGGGGATTGTATTTCCGTAAATCGTACGATTTACGATACAATAATTCACTCGCCAGATCAAGTTCACCGTGGTAAGATTCCAGGGTTGAATCAAGCTGTTGTTTGTTTTCGAATTTACCCGGTAAATCAATCATAAAACCGAGTTCCGTTTTCTGCGCAATCATGCTTCCATCTGCGGTTTCATCTACATATGAGTCAAGAAATTTCTGCCTTTTTTCCTGTAAATCCTGTTTCTCCGATGGCATCAGATAAGGAATGAAAAAAGCCAGAAAGCTGATGAAAATATACAACCTCACCGGCGGAACATACGAAACCCGCTGACCCGAAAGGTAGATTTTAGTAAGCTTACCCGGACTAAAAAGCAAAAGCCGGATTGTTTTCCAGAATTTGCCCTCGTAATGGGTTAAATCTTCAAAAAAGTGGTACACCAGATCACCGAAACGCTGGTGGGTCTCAATGTTTTCCTGACCGCAGAATCCGCAAAACCGGTGTTCAACCAGTTTGCCACAGTTGAGGCAATTTTTTTCCTGCCTTTGTTTGGAATGTGCCGACATGCGTTGGATTTTCGGCTTAAAGATGTAAAATTCC
>JAGQVC010000200.1 GCA_020438185.1 Bacteroidota bacterium | reverse complement strand
GAACATTGGCAGCAAAGTTAAGAACACCATCCACGAAAGTTCCGCCCGAAAGTGTTTTGTCGCCACTACCGCTTAATGTAATGCTCTTGCAATTAAGTGAGGCAAGAAGAGTCTGATCACCTGCACGGTTATAATTTATGGTTGAAGAACCTGAACCAGCTGCTGTTACAAGAGATGCGATAGCATTTGTTTCACCACCCAGATTCAAGGTATGAGCAGCACCTGCCATGTTCAGGGCACCAGCACCGGATAAATCACCCTGGTTGGTGATTGTAGTCGCTGTAGTTCCCATATTCAGGGTTCCGGCAGCGATGGTAATCGAAGTAGCTGTGGTAGTTCTTGTTCCCGAAGCAGCAAAAGTGAGGGTACCACCCGGCTTGTTAATTACAATGTTCGGGAATGCTTGATTGGCCGCAAAAGAGTAAACTCCCGGATTAGAACTATCGAAAGTAACTGTAGTTGCAGTAAATGTAATTGCTGCTGTACGTGTAAGGTTACCAGCTATATTAACATCAGGAACCGTTTTAGTACCGCTACCACCTAAAGTTAAGTGGTGGTACGAAGCAGCACGAATAGTTTGAGAAGTTCCGGTATAGCTAACCGTGTTGTTTAATCCTGATGCATCCAGTACACCGGAAGTCATCGGAGCATTTACATTTTTGTAATCCAGGCTGGCTCCTGCTCCATTCACCCAGGTTGAACCTGCGTTTGAACCATTAAGTGTTCCCGAAACTACATTGACCGTTGCAGTTGAAGTTACAATTGCATCGTTGTTCACCACCATATTACCGGTGAAACTGAATGTAGATGAACCGGAAAGACTTAGAGTCTGATCGAATGTTGAAGTACCTGCACCGCCTTTGGTGAAGGTACCATTGTTAATCAGATTGCCGCCAAACAGGTAATCGCTGTTTGCAGTACAATTGAATGTACCGCCTGCGTTAACAGTGAGGGTACCTGCAAATGTATTGGAGCCTGTTCCGTTATTATCGATCATAATACCCGAAATGGAAGTTGCGCCGCTGACACTGAAATCCTGAGAAGAAATTGTAAGCGTTCTTCCGGCATTCACAGTAAGGGTTGCAATATCCACGACCACATTGGCTGTGACGTTGGTATTAATGATAACGTTGTCGGCCGGACCGGGAGTTCCCGCCGGAGACCAGGTAACTGTACTCCAGTTACCTGCTGTGGTACTGGTGTATGTAACCTGTGCAATCAGAGCATTCGCGCCTAATAGGGCGAACAATACTGACATCACTCCGGTGAAGAAGAACCGAAACCTGCCGGGTTGCTGCAGGCCACCGAAATCTTTCTGGTTGGTAGGAGTTGGATTCATAAATTTTGAATTATCAAGGTTAAGTGTTGGGTTGGTATGTAGTTTAAAAATGCGGAAAGCCTATCGACACAGAAATACAGTCGCAGGCTTTGCAGTCATAACATTTATCAGATTTTTCCGGTCCATTCCGGTGTTTGTTCGCATGTTCGAAGTTTTACTAATTGATTTACTCGAGCAAACTGAACGAAGAAGCTGAATAAAGGTTATTCCACTTTTTAAAAACGGTGTAAGAGAAATCCCATTCGTGTATGCATTTGACAGTTCGTCAGAATTCATCACACTACTTTTCGAAAAAATTATGCTATGCCCCTTTTTATTATCAAGAACACAAAAGCTTAAGCCAAACCACCGAAAATATTGATAGTTTAAAAATTTTTGCGAATGAAATACGAGTTGGCTTAATAACATTTTCGCAGGTTAGGACTTGCAAAAATAACAAAAAATCTTACATACCAACTTTTTTAACACATATTCAATCAGGGTAGAAAAACCACCGGAAGTGTCACCGGACCTGAGTTAGACAGCCATCTCATGTAGTAAAGCCCGGATGAAAATTTGATTAAATTGTTGAATACTATCTCTCCGGATGAAGTTAATGCGAATTCTCCCAAAGAGGCACCCGAAGAACTGTATATTTCTAGTTTTGCGGGCAATTCTTCGCCCGGAATGGCCAAAATTCTGAAATCATCTTTTGCAGGATTTGGAGCAACAGTGAACCGTTGATTTGAAGCAGGATTATGGTATTGCCTGACTTGAAAATATGCAAGCACGTCACTGTAAGGGTCGGCAGTTATAGTAGTAACGCCTGGTTTGTTTATGTTTATCCATTCGCCTTCGGCGGAAGATATATCAACCAAAATTAAAGTGTCGGAATATTGGGAAGCAACCCGAATCGGCACCGTGCCCGGGAAAAGACCTTCCTGATTGGGATCCTGATTGAGTTTATACTAATTCCCTGTTGGGATGCGTACCAGCTTACATTGATAGTTGGAAAACCTGTAGAATTTAGCCATTGATTAAAAAAAGGCTCCAACTGTTTGCCGGAAGCCAGATTAAGGTGATAAATCAGACTTTCGGTTGAGCCATATCCTCCGGATTCGATACCACTTTGCAAATAGTTTCTCAAACCTGAATAAAATGCGTGCTTTCCAATATGCAGCCTTAGCATATTCAAAATCATTGCAGATTTGAAATAGCTGAATTTACCACTGAAAATTCGTGAAACATCTGTGGTGTCACTCACGAGAACGGTTCCGCCTTCACCTTCCATCACAAAATTTTTCTGGGTTTGTCGCCACAAATCAAATTCCTGAGGCCTGAATCGTTCGTCATATAATGCAGAAAGATAGGTTGCAAAGCCTTCGTTTAACCAGATGTTTTGCCAGGAATTACATGTTACGAGATTTCCAAACCACTGGTGAGCGAGTTCGTGGGAACATAGCACCTGGTCCATATTACGGACAAAACTCATAGTTTGATGTTCTATTCCACCACCCCAGGGAAATTGAGCATGCCCGTATTTCTCATCTGAAAAAGGATACGGGATGAATAAACTATCGAAGAACGTCAGCATGCGGCGGATGTTTGGCCTGGCATTAATCCAGAATTCATTTTCTTCGGGATAAATAAAATTCAGAACCGGAAGATTACCCAACGTGAGAGGTACTTCGTATTGTTCAGAGAGATATTCTCCAACAGAAGTCCCAATTAAATAAGGAGCTACAGGATGTGCGTGGTGCCAGTTAAACTGCATCCTGCCGCCAGGCAGTGTATCTATTGACTGTAAAATACCATTCCCTGCAGCAAGTTCACCTGCCGGCGTGATGATGTGCTCAGATAAGGTATCAATTTTAACATTTCTAGTGGTTGGACAAGGCCACCAGTCGGCTGAACCATAGGGTTCGGAAAGTGTGTACAAATACTTCCGCCCGTAAGGGCTAAAACCTATTTCGAATGAGCCAAATCCGCCGGAAGGCGGGATACCACCATAATAAACCTGCACCTGTGTATATGCCTGAGGAGCAATACCTTCCAGTGAAATTGACAGAATATTGTTATTGTGCTGAAATGGTTGGAGCTGATTATTCAACAGAACCGAATCAACGATTAACTCCTGCGCCAGAAGCAAAAACAACATATCGGACTGTTGCGGATCGAAGCGAAAGCAGTGTTTTACAGAGCCGTCAATTCGCCTTTGCTGAGAGGAAAGCTGCCACCAGGCTTCAGTTTTTAGAAAGTGCTGCGAAGGAAGCTCCGGATTCAGGACCAATTGATTTATAAACTGATGCTGTTCGGCTTGTGCTATTTTCATGACCTCATGAACAGCATTTTCCTGCCCGAGAGCACATCCTGCGATGAGCAGAAAACACAACTGAATTTTGAAAATACGCTGCATAGATTAGCCTTGCCGAAGAGGATTGATTTTGTAGAAAAATTGAGGCTGCAAAAGAATTAAAAGCGAAGGTACTCAATTAGGTTTTTTTGGGAAATAGACGCGTGTCGCTTTAACAATTAGGTCTAATTTTGTGAAAGCGGAACAAACCAATTAAATATGTGGGAAACAATTGACGAAAAGCTTTACAAACACTTCGAATTCAAGAACTTCATTGAGGCGTTTGCATTCATTAGTAAGGTGGCATTGATTGCTGAACGGGTGAATCATCATCCGGAGATTCGGGTAATGTACAATGTGGTTGATATTTACTTGTGTATTTTTTATGAAGAGTACACTATAACCGAGAAGGACAAGCATCTTGCTGAGAAAATTGATCAGGTTTACAAGACTACTGTTGTTGTTTATA
>JAGQVC010000199.1 GCA_020438185.1 Bacteroidota bacterium | reverse complement strand
AGGTTGTTTTTATGCCGTTCACTGTCCCGCTTTGTTTTCTTATTCAGATTCTCCCGAATGGCCGCTTCCAAATCCACCCCAGTCTGATTGGCCAAACATACCAGTACAAAGAGCACGTCTGCCATCTCATCTGCTAATCCGGAAGCATCTTCTCCCGCTTTGAATGATTGCTCTCCAAACTGCCGCGACATTATTCTGGAAAGCTCCCCAACTTCTTCCATCAGCACTGCCATATTGGTTAATTCATTGAAATACCTCACACCAATGGTGTTTATCCAGGTATCGACTTCCTTTTGCAGCGCTCTTATTTCCATCAGCTTTGAGCAGTTTCCTCAACCATGTGGCAGTTTTTGTACTTCTTACCACTGCCGCATGGACAAGGATCATTTCTTCCAACCTTAGGCGCGGTATTAACAACCGGACTTGCCTTCTGTGGTTCCTGCGAAGCAGGAGGGAGGTCACTTCTCGATGTTGTTAAGTTCTGAACGGGTCTTGGCGGAGGGGGAGCCGATGCAGCGCGGGGTGCCTGAGTTTGTTGTTCACCCTGACCGCTGGGCAGGCTGCCTTTCATCAGGAACGAACTGATTTCACGTCCCACTTTTCCAATCATAGCCTTAAACAGGTTGAATGATTCCAGTTTGTAAATCAAAAGTGGGTCTTTCTGCTCATAAACAGCATGTTGAACCGATTGCTTCAACTCGTCCATATCGCGTAGATGCTCCTTCCAGGAATCATCAATCATGGCAAGTGTTATCATTCTTTCCATGGTTCTTACAACTTCGCGTCCCTCAGAATCAACGGCCTTCTTCAGGTTTACCAGTAACTGAATATTCTTCGAACCATCGGTTATTGGTATCAGAATATTTTCATATTGCTGTCCCTGCTCATCATATACTTTTTTGATAACAGGATAAGCCAGATGTGCAATGTGATCATTCTTACGCTTGTAGGCAGCTGTTACCTCATGGAAAAGCAAATCACTCAAATCGTGCGCTTTGTCTTTTTGAAATGATTCAGCAGTAATTCCTGTTTGTACAGAAAATATACGCATCACTTCCAGTCTGAATCCTTCAAAGTCACGAACCGGCTGATAATCCTCAATCAGACTTTCGCAGGTTTCCATAAACATGTTCGCAATGTCAACAGCGAGACGGTCTCCGTAAAGAGCATTTTTACGTCGTTTGTACACCACCTCACGCTGCGAATTCATCACATCATCGTATTCGAGCAGGCGTTTTCTTATTCCAAAGTTGTTTTCTTCAACCTTTCTCTGCGCTCTTTCAATCGAGTTGGTAATCATTTTACTTTGAATTACCTCCCCATCCTTCATTCCCAGGCGGTCCATGATCCGGGCAATTCGTTCAGAACCGAAAAGGCGCATCAGGTCATCCTCCAGCGAAACAAAAAACTGAGAAGATCCCGGATCTCCCTGACGGCCGGCACGACCTCTTAGCTGCCTGTCAACACGACGGCTTTCGTGGCGCTCGGTACCAATAATGGCAAGCCCCCCGGCGTCTTTTACGCCCGGTCCAAGCTTAATGTCGGTACCACGACCTGCCATGTTGGTTGCAATTGTAACTGTTCCGGGTTGTCCGGCTTCGGCTACAATTTCAGCTTCCCGCTGGTGCATTTTAGCATTCAGCACATTGTGCTTTATTCCTTTTAATTTCAGCATTCTGCTGAGAAGCTCAGAAATCTCCACCGATGTGGTACCAACCAATACCGGTCTGCCTTTGCCTGTTTCTTCAACAATTACATCAATAACGGCATTGTATTTCTCCCGTTTGGTTTTGTAAACCAGGTCTTCCTGGTCAAGTCTGGCAATCTTGCGATTAGTCGGAATAACCGACACATCCAGCTTGTAAATATCCCAGAATTCGCCGGCTTCCGTTTCAGCTGTACCGGTCATACCCGACAGCTTATTGTACATTCTGAAGTAATTCTGTAATGTTATTGTAGCGTACGTTTGGGTTGCTGCCTCAATCGTAACATTTTCCTTGGCTTCAATCGCCTGGTGCAATCCGTCGCTATAGCGACGTCCTTCCATAATACGACCGGTTTGCTCGTCTACAATTTTAACTTTCCCTTCAATTACAACGTACTCAACGTCAATTTCAAAAAGCGAATAGGCTTTAAGAAGCTGGTTAACAGTATGTATACGCTCCGATTTAATTGCGTAATCCCGAAGCATTTCATCTTTTGCCTCTATTTTGGCATCATCAGAAATTGCAGATTTTTCAATTTTCGCTATTTCGGTTCCTACGTCAGGCAGAATAAAGAAGTCAGGGTCTTCGGCAACGCCTGTCATCATTTCAATACCCTTTTCGGTTAGCTCAATGGAATTGTTTTTCTCATCAATCACAAAGAAAAGCTCCGCATCAACCTTATGCATTTCACGCTGCTGATCCTGCATGTAGAAATTCTCGGTTTTTTGCAGCAGGGCCTTCACTCCGGGCTCGCTCAGGTATTTAATAAGTGCCTTATGTTTTGGTAGCCCGCGATGCGCTCTCAAAAGTGCCATTCCGGCCGATTTATCATCAGTGCCAAATTGTTTTTTCGCTTCTGTTAAGGCATTGTTTATATAATTCCGTTGGGCGGTAACCAGTTTCTAAACACGCGAATAAAAAAAAAAAAACTCCTGGTTATCTCCTTTGGGAGTCGGCCCCGAAATAATCAATGGAGTTCTGGCGTCATCAATTAATACCGAGTCAACCTCATCCACAATTGCGTAATTATGACCTCTCTGCACCAGTTCTTCCGGTGTTCTGGCCATATTGTCACGCAGGTAGTCAAACCCAAATTCGTTATTTGTACCAAATGTTATATCGGCTGTGTATGCCGCCCTTCGGGCTGATGAGTTTGGCTGATGTTTATCAATACAGTCAACCCGTAAACCATGAAACTCATATATCGAACCCATCCATTCCGAGTCACGACGAGCCAGATAGTCATTCACTGTTACCACGTGAACACCTTCACCGCTTAAAGCATTCAGATAAACAGGAAGTGTTGCAACAAGCGTTTTACCCTCACCTGTTGCCATCTCCGAAATCTTTCCCTTATGAAGCATAATACCACCAATCAGCTGGACTTCATAGTGAACCATGTCCCATTTAATTTCGTTCCCGGCAGCCATCCAGCTATTGCGGTAAACAGCCTTGTCATTGTCAATTCGTATGTGATCACGATTAACTGAAAGATCACGATCAAACTGAGATGCCGTAACAACTATCTCGTCATTTTCCTTAAATCTTCTGGCAGTTTCGCGCATCACTGCAAATGCTTCAGGAAGAATTTCCATGAGCACTTCTTCAAGTTTATCAACAACCAGCTTCTTAAGCTTGTCAGCCTGCTCGTAAAGCGCTTCTTTTTCATGTAATTCCATATCAGGAGAAGCTTCCACCTGATCGGTAAGAGCCTTAATCTGGGCTCTTTCTTCTTTTACGTAGGCATTTATCTTTTCTTTGAATGCTGCTGTCCGGGCTCTAAGTTCATCATGACTGATGTTTTCTAAACCGGGATATATTTCCAGAATTTTATTCAGTAAAGGTCGAATTTCCTGCATGTCGCGATCGGCTTTGGAGCCAACCAGTTTTCCAAAAATGGAAGAGATCGCTTTAATCATTATGAATGGGTATGCTTAATTAAATGAGCGGCAAAATTAGGGATTTTTCCCGCTGCCTGAAGTCAACAATTGTTCCCTGTGCCTGAGGCATGACAAAACGTCGAAGCGGCAGTACGGATTTATCCGACTGCCGCTTCTGACAATAGTTTTAGCTTAGGCTATTCTGTCAGTTAGAGGCTTTTTACAAGCTTCACAGTGTAAAGCTCAGTTCCTTTATTCACAGAAACCTGATACAAGCCGGCTGCAAGATTTTCCAGGTGAATTATACAGGTCTTTTCACCCGTTTTCTCAATTGGAGCATTTACAATACGACCTGTGGCATCCATCAGTCGGATAGTTGAAACATCAATCCTGAAGCTTGCCTCTAGTTGAACAAAGCTACGTGAAGGGTTTGGATAAATTCCGACATAATCAGACTGAATTCCTTCAATTCCTGTACAATCGAATACCTTAACAATATCTGTGGCTGAAGCCGAACATCCGTTGTTATCGGTAAACATATAGGTTACATCGAACGTTCCGGCCTGATCTGGTGAGGTAAATATACCATTTT
>JAGQVC010000198.1 GCA_020438185.1 Bacteroidota bacterium | reverse complement strand
ACATTGCCTGAGGTGTGCTCGCCGTAACCATAAAACTTCCCCAGCTGCCCCCGTAATTCTGGAATTCAGTTAATGGCATCATTACTTCAAAATAATGCCTGTCGGTTGTATTCGGATAGTAATTTCTAACGAGTCGTGTAAACTTAACTTTCCCCTGCGTATTAGAAACCTGCTCAGCACAAAGCTTGAGTTGTGACGGCTTTTGCTGGTTCTGGTCCCAATTAATAAAATAAGGCGTATTCCCCTGAATATTAAAGTATTGTTCTGGTTGAATATCCATCGCTTCATGCAAGGGGAAATTCTGTGGTTTTGAGTCCCAGTAAGATTTTAACCTCGCAGCCCGCACATTGTAACCACTAATTGGAGCTCCCGGAGCCAGTAAGGTTTCATCACCGTTGGTGCCTCCTGCCTTAAGAGTTATTTCGGCATCATACGAATTTACCAAGGTGCTTACCGGTGGCAGCGAAACAGCTTCGCCGGGTTGAACGAAAATCAATACATCCGGACAAACATATTTCGGGTCATTTACCTTGATGCGAATTGCCTTAAACAGGTAATAAACCTGATAATTGCTGTATTCAATGAAATCATCATTCGGAGCAGCATTCATAAACATCATTGGGTCAAACGGACCGCCCTTCATTTGCCCGTTGTTCAACTGATTGTTTAGTTGATTATTCAACAAATTATTCAGTTGCTCGTTCAACTGACCGTTCATCACGTTGTTAAAACCGTTGCTTTGTCCGCCCCAACCTGTATTGCTTTGCAGCTGACCGTTACCTGAGAAAATCTGATCCAGACCATTAGTGATGTCCTGCATCGGATCGCTGATTAAATCTGCAGGATTGGAAACCAAGTCCAGTGGATTTACCCAGCCGACTTCATATTCATCATCGGGTGGTAAGAATTTATAACTGAGCAAAGTTGTAGGACCTTTCGCAAGTAAACCGGTGTTCTCGGTCAGGTCAAATTGAAAATCAAAATCACCATTTTCGTTGGTAAAGGTTGTCCCCAGCAGTTCCGAGCCATTGGGCCTTAACATGGAAGTGTTGCCTGGCGGCAGGTTGGCTAACTGCGCTATATATTCAATTTGCGGGTCTATCGGCGAACCGCAGTCTTTAAGTGAGCTTTGGTTGTAATACATTCCCGTTCCGGGGATAACAGTAAAATAGCTGTTCTCACCATTTGCAACTTTCTTCACAGCAACATATTCCAGATACAAACTGATGCTGGTATTCCGCAAAGGCTCCGACTGAACATTACTGAAAGTATTCTGATACAGGTACTTTGTGGAGGGGTCAATTTGAATCTTACCCAAACCCGAATAAATACCACCGGGTAATTGCTGACTGAGACCCCAATTCAGATTGGAGCCAATATCCAGTTGGTTATTATTAACCGGATTTAGAGGTGCCTGAGCCTGGGTGATGTTATTTCCGGTTTGTGGAGTCATTCCCATTAATTCCTGGTAATTAACAGGCGTTTTGGTAACCGTTAATGTTGGATTATAGGCAGGAATTCCGGGGTCACCAAGATTTTCGTTGTTATAATACCTGTAAAGCAATTGACCGGTTACCGATGTGTTATTTAGATTAAAAACCTCTGGAAAATTGTTAACCGCTGTTACAGGACCGGTCACAGGTCCGCCGGTTGCAACCGTATCGGCTGTTTGGTAGGTAAATGTGCAGACCTCGCTTCTACCCTGATTGAGCACAACCACACCATTGGCAATATCGCGGGCTCTCACGCACCAGGCATATTTCTGCCCCTTTTGAAGCGGAATATCATATGGTTTATAGGTATAAGAGCCCGAAACATTATTTGGTATCAGAATCGGATTGCCAACATTCGAGGCTATGGCAAGCCACATGGCATCATCAGGAATCTGATTTTCGGCTAATTTCAGGATGTACAGGTCGTACATGAAAAAAGAACCGTTTACATAAAGTGTAGTCCAGTTAAAAATCGGGTAAGGATTTTCCACAACCGTTTCGCAAACCGGATTTATCAGAAATGGAGGCGCCGGATAGGAAATCTGAATCGATGTACAACCCGCGGGATTTTCAGGTGAAAGAGGCGCATCTGTATTAAAGTCAACCGCTCTTACGCAAATAGTATAACTTCCTTCGGGCAACAGGCCCGAAGCAACAATTGTTTGTTTTTGCTTATTGCTTAGGTTACTTGTTGTGTTTTGGGCATCCAGAAAATTTCGCGATGGCGAAGTTGCCGTTACCGTATAGGTTTGGTAAGGTCCCAGAATAATTGGTGCTGCCGGATGATAATCCGGATTGGTGTAAAGGAACAATCCATTGTCGTCGCCGGTTATCGAGCCAATTAGTTTAACCTGCTGCACATCACCGGTATTGTTGGTTAAATGCAGAATATTCTCATTGCCGAAAGTGGCATAATCGGCCACGTAAGGACTGTAAGGCGGCGTGTATGCCAGCGTTACCGAAACACTGTTTTGAGCCTGCGAAAAAATCGCAGCGCACATGCTGAAGAAGATGAGTAGAAAGCGTTTCATGATTAAAAATTGTATGACACAGAAATAGTCGCAAACAGTTCTTTAAAAGATTGCACGGCAAGCGTGTTATTACTCACATTATTTATATGCTGAATATTGAATGTTAGTGATGGCCATTTCGGAATATTTCCGGTGAATGAAAGCAACTGGGTTACCGTGTATCCATTGGAAACCCCGTTAAAATCATTAGAGAAATAACCTCCCACATAATTCACATTAAATTTACCTTTTCCAAGCACTTTTCCGGCATTAAAAGTTGCCCCTCGCGAAAAAAATTCGCCTGCAAAAGTTCGGCTTATAATTGCGGTTGGGGTTAAACCCAAACTCAGCATTGTTGGGGTGTGCTGCCAGGTGTAATTAAAGTTGCCGGTATAATTTGTCATAGCAGCTGTCGCTGCGATGGATGCCCCCAGATTATTCAAGGCTGTGTAACCAAGTGACAGATGCATACTGTGTGTCGATTTCCCCTTCTGAATCAAAAGCCTCGGCATGAAAGTGAAGCTGTTATTAACCTGATTAATACGTGTCGTGTCGGTTAGGCTTTTGGGTAAAGGACTTTGTGTAATTCCGAAGTTCGAATAAATGAGATTCATGCCCCACCGGGGCGATGGGTTGTAATTAATATTTACCGAACCAATGCTTCTGTACGAAGTACGTAAGCGTTGTTTTTGCAGGTTATCGTTTTGCCTGCCAAGACTCGCATTGGTGATTAATTTACCCTTAAATAATTTCAGGTTTATTCCTCCGGTAAACTGCTGCAAATCGGTCTGGAAAAAATAGGCTCCCAGCGAGGTATAATCCAGCTCAACACGTTTGTACGAAAACGAAGGCGACAATACCTTGTGATTAAAGCGAATACTCGACTCACCTGCGATTCTGATTTGTGTTGAGATTCTCGGTAACAAAATACCACGAGCCAGCTGTCTGAGCTGCTGGTTCTCGATTTCAACTGTATCGGCAAGCGTATTTTGTGTAAATGCGCTAATTCCCCAGTCATTTTTTAAGGTTACCTTTTTACCAAAATTGAGGCTTGAATTAATTCCAAAAACAACATTTTCACGGGGTCTTACATTCCAGTCCGCCTGATCAAAATCGTCAGGAACAACGTCGTAACCTTTAAACCAGATTAAATCAAAAAAATGTTCCTTCTTACCGAATCCAATTTTAACAGTGTATCCGTTTCGCTTGAATGACGGTGTTTCTGATTCATTCAAAAATGTCGTGGGATCGTTAAAATTACCAAATGGCACCACCTGCTTTCTGAGCCTTCCGTACATTCCTCCCAACCTAAGCCACTTAAACTGCAACTCGGCTCCCACTCCGGTAAATCGCTGTCCGGCAAGGGTATAATTCGATTGCCTGATGCTGGCGGTGCCCAAATAAACGGTGCCGAATTTAAAACGTGGTGCAAGCCCGAACTGGTTAAAGGGCTGCTGGTACGAGAAAACCTGATTGGAATAAATAACCGAAAATGGCATGGTTACACCCTTGATATCAAGCGCAGGCGCTCCACTTAAGGAATACATAAATGGCTGTTGCCTGGGTGTGCCTCCCCAATTTTGATAAAACTGCGCCGACATGGTTAATCCCGCCGAAAGCGATAACCATTTTTTCGAGCCCGTACCAGTAGAATCACCTTCGCCGGCGAAACACAGCACG
>JAGQVC010000001.1 GCA_020438185.1 Bacteroidota bacterium | reverse complement strand
ATAATCTCCAAGAACACTCCGTGGTGCTCATTCGCGGCGGTCGTGTGAAGGACTTGCCGGGGGTTCGTTACCATATCGTTCGCGGTAAGCTTGATACGCAAGGCGTAGTTGGGCGAAATCAGAGCCGTTCCAAGTATGGTACGAAGAAACCAAAACAATAAAATTTAGCTAAGGTGTAGAGTTCCATGTCGCGAAAAAGACGCGAATTTAAGCGAGATATTTTGCCCGACGTTCGTTTTAACGATGAAATCGTCGGCCGTTTCATTAATTCTATGATGTGGAGCGGAAAGAAGAGCGTATCCGAGTCGATCGTCTACGGAGCACTCGACACTATCCAGACTCGCTACAAGGAAGAGGGCATCGAAGTTTTCCGCAAGGCACTCGAGAATGTCCGTCCGTTGGTTGAAGTTCGCTCTCGACGAGTCGGCGGAGCAACCTACCAAGTTCCTACCGAGGTTCGTCCTTCCCGTCGCGACACGTTGGCGATTCGCTGGCTGATTCAGCACGCCCGTGAGCGTTCGGAAAAGAACATGAAAGAACGCCTCGCGAATGAGTTGTATGATGCAAGCCAAAACCGTGGTAACGCGGTAAAGAAGCGAGAAGAAACGCATCGTATGGCCGAGGCGAACCGAGCATTCGCGCACTACCGCTGGTAGGGCTACCGAAAAGCGACGTCGGTCGCGTTTTTCTGTAACCTGTCGAGCTGCATTCGGCGTTTGGGTGCCGAATTCGGGTGATCTCGGATAGACTCGAATTTCTATCGCAGGAGTCTTTTAAAAAGGTTGCTGCAAAAAATCCGAGTTTATGTGACCTCTCTTAGGATTCGGCGCCCAAGGGTCGAATGTCGGTGTTGGTTCACAAATTACTTTTGCTTATTTACCTTTGTAAATCGTCTGGAAAGGAACGATGGCTGAAAGACAAATTCCATTAGAGCGAGTTCGTAATATCGGTATTATGGCGCACATCGATGCGGGTAAGACCACTACTACCGAACGTATCTTGTACTACACCGGAGTAAACTATAAGATCGGTGAAGTGCACGACGGTGCAGCTACCATGGACTACATGGAGCAAGAGCAAGAGCGTGGAATTACCATCACCTCAGCCGCGACTACCTGTTCCTGGAAAGGCTCTGAGAACGATCTTCCGCAACACCGAATCAACATCATTGATACTCCCGGACACGTTGACTTTACAGTGGAAGTGAATCGTTCACTTCGTGTACTGGACGGTCTGGTGTTTCTGTTTTCTGCTGTTGACGGCGTTGAACCGCAATCAGAAACAAACTGGAGACTTGCAAATAATTACAACGTTACCAGAATTGGTTTCGTAAATAAAATGGACCGTCAGGGTGCTGACTTCCTGAACGTTGTTAAACAAGTTCGTGAGGTTCTTGGCGGTAATGCAATTCCGCTTCAGATTCCAATTGGAGCTGAAGAGACTTTTCGTGGAGTTGTAGATTTGATCAACTTCCGTGGTATTGAGTGGAATGAGGCTGATAAGGGAATGACTTATAATGTTGTTCCAATTCCTGATGATTTGCTTGATGAAGCAACTGAATGGAGAGGGAAGCTTCTTGAAGAAATTGCTGAATACGATGATACTTTGATGGAGAAATTCTTCGAGGATCCGGATTCTATCTCCGAGGCTGAAATTCTTGGGGCACTTCGTCAGGCTTGTCTCGACAATAAAATTGTTCCGATGGTTTGCGGTTCATCCTTCAAGAACAAAGGTGTTCAGACTATGCTTGACCTCGTTATGGAGTTGATGCCAAGTCCTCTTGACAGAGAAAACATCAAAGGAACACATCCTGATACAGGTGAGGAACTTACACGTAAACCTGATCCTAAAGGTCCGTTTACTGCACTTGCTTTTAAAATTGCAACCGATCCATTTGTTGGCCGTTTGTGTTTCTTCCGCGCTTACAGCGGACATCTTGATGCGGGCTCTTATGTTCTTAACACGCGCAGTGGCAATAAAGAGCGTATCAGCCGTATTTTCCAGATGCATGCTAACAAGCAGAATGCTATTGAGTACATCGAAGCAGGTGATATTGGAGCTGCTGTAGGTTTTAAGGATATTAAAACAGGTGATACACTTTGTGACGAAAAGAACCCAATCGTTCTTGAAGCAATGCAGTTTCCTGATCCGGTTATCGGTGTTGCAATTGAGCCTAAAACTCAGGCCGACGTTGATAAATTAGGTATGGCTCTCAGTAAACTTGCTGAAGAGGATCCAACCTTCCGTGTTAAAACAGACGAAGATTCCGGACAGACTATTATCAGCGGAATGGGTGAACTTCACCTTGAGATTATTCTCGATCGTTTGAAGCGCGAATTTAAAGTTGAGTGTAACCAGGGTGCTCCTCAGGTTAATTACAAAGAAGCAATTACCGGTACTGTTACTCATCGCGAGGTTTACAAGAAACAGACGGGCGGTCGCGGTAAGTTTGCCGACATCGTTGTTACTATCGGACCTGCTGATGAAGGTAAGGAAGGGCTTCAGTTCGTTAATGAAGTTGTTGGGGGTAACATTCCACGTGAATACATTCCATCTGTTGAGAAAGGATTCAAAACAGCAATGCAGAATGGTGTACTTGCCGGATTTACTCTCGATAGTCTTAAAGTTACACTTTCTGATGGTTCTTACCACGCAGTTGACTCTGATTCATTATCATTCGAAGTCTGCGCGAAAGCAGCATTCCGCGAAGCTTTGCCTAAAGCACGTCCTATCCTGCTTGAGCCAATCATGAAAGTTGAGGTAGTTACTCCGGAAGAATACATGGGAGATATTATTGGTGACCTTAACAAACGTCGCGGTCAGCTTGAAGGAATGGATAGTCGAGGAGGAGCGCAGGTGATTAAAGCCAAAGTTCCTTTGAGTGAAATGTTCGGTTATGTTACCACACTTCGTACTATTTCTTCAGGGCGTGCAACTTCAACCATGGAGCCTTCACATTATTCTGAAGCCCCTCGTCAGGTTGCAGAAGAAGTAATCGCTAAATCAAAAGGAAAAACAGCATCTGTATAATTCGTTCTTTATTTCATTCTTATGAATCAAAAAATCAGAATCAAGCTCAAGTCATACGATTATAATCTCGTAGACAAATCGGCTGAAAAAATCGTGAAGACGGTTAAATCAACCGGAGCTGTAGTGAGTGGTCCAATTCCGCTTCCTACAAATAAAAAGATTTACACTGTATTGAGGTCACCACACGTGAACAAGAAAGCACGGGAACAATTCCAGCTTTGTTCATACAAGCGTCTGCTCGATATCTACAGCACTACTTCAAAAACTGTAGATGCATTAATGAAGCTTGAACTTCCAAGTGGAGTGGAGGTTGAAATCAAAGTGTAACGCTAAACTGAAAGAATTCATCAATTCATTTATAAATAAATGTCAGGCTTAATAGGTAAAAAAATCGGAATGACAAGCATCTTTAGTGCCGCTGGTAAGAACGTACCATGCACAATTATAGAGGCTGGTCCTTGCGTGGTAACGCAAGTAAAAACTGTCGAATCAGACGGTTACAACGCAGTTCAACTGGCGTTTGATGAAAGAAAGGAGAAGCATACTTCAGCGGCCATGGATGGTCACTTTAAAAAAGCTTCCACTACTCCAAAGCGTAAGGTTGCGGAGTTCCGTTTCTTCGAAACAGAACGTACACTGGGTGAAACAATTACTGTAGATCTGTTTAACGAAGGCGAATTCGTTGACGTAATGGGTACATCTAAAGGTAAAGGTTTCCAGGGTGTTGTAAAACGTCACGGATTCGGTGGTGTTGGTATGGGAACGCACGGGCAGCATAACAGAATGCGTGCACCGGGTTCACTAGGCGCGTCTTCTTACCCTTCAAGAGTTTTTAAAGGGATGAGAATGGCCGGCCAAACCGGAAACAAGAGAGTTAAAGTGCAGAACCTGGTTGTTCTGAAAGTTTTACCAGAACAGAATCTGATTGTTGTTCAGGGCGCTATCCCGGGACCAAAAGGTTCTTACGTAATGATTGAAAAATAAGATGGAACTCGCAGTATTAAATACCAACGGTCAGGAGACCGGTCGCAAGGTTAAGCTCAGTAGCGATGTCTTTGCGATTGAACCAAATGATCATGCGATTTACCTGGATGTGAAGCAAATTCTTGCTAATCGCCGTCAGGGAACTCATAAAGCAAAAGAGAGAGCAGAAGTTAACTATTCTACCCGTAAGCTTAAGCGTCAGAAAGGTACAGGCGGGGCCCGTGCTGGTAGTATTAAATCTCCCGTTTTTGTTGGCGGTGGTCGTGTTTTCGGTCCTCGTCCGCGTAACTATTCTTTTTCGTTGAATAAGAAAGTTAAACAGTTGGCACGTAAATCAGCCCTTTCTTATAAAGCTCAGGAGCAAGGGATTGTTCTTATTGAAGGATTCAACTTTGAGAAGCCTTCGACTAAGGGATTTGCAGGTGTACTGAAAAACCTCAAGCTTGAAGATAAAAAGACTCTTGTGGTTGTTCCGGAGCACAATTCAATGCTTCACCTTTCATCCAGAAACCTTCCGAAAAGTAAAGTTGTTGTTGCAAGTGATTTGAACACTTACGATATAATGAACGCAGGTTCAATTGTGCTTTTCGAAAATTCTGTTTCACCAATTGAAAACCTCTTAACACAAAACTAAAATGAGTATCATCATCAAACCTATCATCACCGAAAAGATGAGCGGACTTACCGAAAAGATGAACCGATATGGTTTTGTTGTTCGGATGGATGCCAATAAGGTGGAGATTAAGAAAGAAATTGAGAAACTTTATGGTGTTAGTGTTGACTCTGTTCGCACTATGAGATACATCGGTAAAGTAAAAATGCGTAATACAAAAAATGGTGTTAACGTTGGCCTTACCGGCCGATGCAAGAAAGCGGTTGTTTCTCTTGCCGAGGGTGATACCATTGATTTTTACAGTAACATCTGATAAGAAATGGGACTTAAAAAATTCAATCCAATTACCCCAGGTACCAGATTTAAGGTAGCTAACACATTCAGTGAAGTAACCAAGGGTACTCCTGAAAAATCTCTTCTGGTTAAGAAGAAAAAATCGGGCGGACGTAACAACTCTGGAAAAATGACTATGCGCTATATTGGTGGTGGTCATAAGCAGCGTTACCGTCTGATTGACTTTAAGAGAGACAAGCACGACATTCCTGCAAAAGTGATGTCAATTGAATACGACCCGAATCGTTCTGCACATATTGCTCTTTTGCAGTATGCTGATGGTGAAAAGCGTTACATCCTTGCTCCGGAAGGTCTTGAGGCTGGTTCGACAGTTATGTCTGGCGAAAAAGCTCCGATTGAAGCGGGAAATGCATTGTTTCTTAAGGATATTCCTCTCGGTTCAATGATTCATCATATTGAGTTGCGTCCAGGTCAGGGAGCATCTCTTGTTCGTTCAGCAGGGGTTTCAGCTCAGCTTACCGCGAAGGACGGAAAGTATGCAATCATCAAACTGCCTTCTGGTGAAACCAGAATGATTCTTTCAACCTGCATGGCAGTTATTGGAACAGTTTCAAATGGCGACCATCGACTTGAGCGATCTGGTAAAGCTGGTCGAAGCAGATGGCTTGGAAGAAGACCAAGGAACAGAGGTGTTTCAATGAACCCGGTAGATCACCCAATGGGTGGTGGTGAAGGCCGTGCTTCCGGAGGTCATCCAAGAAGTCGCAACGGAATTCCTGCGAAAGGATATAAAACACGTTATCCTAAGAAAGCTAGTTCGAAGCTGATCATCGAACGAAGAAAAAAATAATTGTTCAACCCTGAGACACATTTATCATGAGCCGTTCACTTAAAAAAGGCCCTTTCATTGACTTCAAACTCGAAAAGAAAGTTTTTAACTTGATTGAATCGGGTAAAAAATCGGTGGTTAAAACGTGGGCACGCCGTTCAATGATTTCTCCGGATTTTGTTGGACAAACCATCGCCGTTCACAATGGCAATAAGTTCATTCCTGTTTACATTACCGAAAACATGGTAGGTCACAAGCTTGGAGAATTTGCTCCAACCCGTACCTTTCGCGGACACGCCGGTAACAGAAAAGACAAGGGTAAAAAATAATTTAATCGTTCTTTATTCATTTACAATGGGAGCTAGAAAACATCTTAGAGCAGAAGCAATTAAGGCTGAAAAGCAGAAGATTGCATTTGCCAAACTGAATAACTGCCCGACCTCACCCCGTAAAATGAGATTGGTTGCTGATCTCGTTAGAGGAGTTGAAGTTGACAGAGCATTATCAATTCTGAAGTTCACTAATAAAGAAGCTGCTATCAGACTTGAAAAACTGCTTCTTTCCGCTATTGCAAACTGGCAGTCAAAAAATGAAGGTCTTCGTCTGGAAGACAGCAACGTTTTTATTAAAGAAATCAAAGTTGACGGCGCAAGAATGCTGAAAAGACTTCGTCCTGCTCCGCAGGGAAGGGGATATCGTATTCGCAAGCGTTCAAACCATGTTACAATGGTACTTGATTCCAGAACTGAAGCCAACTAACTAAGACAAAAGACTCTAATGGGACAAAAATGTAATCCTATAGCCCTTCGACTGGGCATTATTCGTGGATGGGACTCCAACTGGTATGGAGGTCGCAATTACAGTGATAAAATTGTTGAAGACCACAAAATCAGAAAGTATCTTTCTGCGCGTCTTGTAAAAGCGAGTGTTTCACGAATCATTATAGAAAGGACTCTTAAACTGGTAACAGTTACTATTAATACTGCCCGCCCGGGGATTATTATTGGTAAAGGTGGTCAGGAAGTAGACAAGCTGAAGGAAGAGCTTAAAAAGCTTACTAAGAAGGAAGTTCAGATTAACATATTTGAAATCAAAAGACCTGAACTTGATGCGCGTCTTGTGGCTGACGGTATAGCTCGTCAGCTTGAAGGGAGAATTTCTTTTCGCCGTGCTATGAAAACTTCAATTGCTTCTACCGTAAGAATGGGTGCTGAAGGAATTAAGACTAAATGCAGTGGTCGTTTAGGTGGTGCTGAAATGGCTCGTGTGGAAGGTTATAAGGAGGGCAGAATACCATTACATACGTTGCGTGCTGATATTGATTACGCATTATCGGAAGCTCACACTACCTACGGTCGTATAGGTGTGAAAGTTTGGATTTGCAAAGGGGAAGTTTTTGGAAAACGTGACCTTTCTCCGAATGTTGGAATGGCATCTCAAAAAGGTGGAAATACTAATGCTCCACAAGGCGGAGAACGCCGCGGTGGACGTAGAAGAGGTAAATAAAATTAATAACAAATTTTAAGGGAGGCTTTTGCCTCCCTTTTTTTTGATTTTTTGATTTATAATTTATTGTCACAGAACGCTGACAGTCAGATGTTTGGATTCCGGTTAGCTTAGCCTTAAAAAACGTCTTAATTTTTTTTGTTTCAGGCTGTTGGAATTAAAAAACAACTTACTATCTTTGCCGTCCCCAAAATAGCAGGCTTTGTCACTTGATCATACTGCTTTAAAGGGAATAACAACAATTACGATATAAAAAGAATCACCGATGTTACAGCCTAAACGTACTAAGTACAGGAAGCAGCATAAAATGAAGATGAAAGGGAATGCTACCCGTGGACACGAGTTGGCATTTGGTTCTTTCGGAATTAAGGCAATGGAAGGAGTTTGGATGACAGCCAGGCAAATTGAAGCTGCCCGTATCGCTGTAACAAGGTACATGAAAAGGGAGGGGCAAATCTGGATCAGAGTGTTTCCAGATAAGCCAATCACCAAGAAACCTGCAGAGGTTCGTATGGGTAAAGGTAAAGGTTCTCCTGAGTATTGGGTTGCGGTAGTAAAACCAGGAACAGTAATTTTTGAAGCAGAAGGTGTTCCTTTAGAAATAGCAAAAGAAGCTCTTCGCCTGGCAGCCCAAAAACTGCCTGTTACTACAAAGTTTATTGTTAGAAGGGATTACGTAGAAGCAACAGTCTGATCGTCATGAAACAGTCTCAAATAAATGAATTAACACTAACCGAAATCAAGGATATGATTTTGGAAGAATCGGTGTCTCTGTCTAAAATGCAGTTCAATCATGCTGTTTCTCCTTTGGAGAATCCTATGCAGCTTAGAGCTTCAAGAAAAACAATTGCTCGTTTGAAAACTGCACTAAAGAATAAAGAATCTCAAACTTCAGCCTCCAACAATTGATAGCCATGGAAGCAATTCAAAGAAACCTCCGCAAAGAACGTATTGGTCTTGTTAAGAGTAATAAGATGGATAAAACCATCGTCGTTTCTGTGGAACGTAAGGTGAAACACCCTAAATACGGTAAGTTCGTTAAAAAAACGACCACATTCTTCGCTCACGATGAGAAGAATGATTGTGGAATTGGCGATACTGTTCTTATCAGCGAGATTCGTCCGTTGAGTAAAAACAAACGCTGGAGACTGGTTCAAGTGCTTGAGAGAGCTAAATAATTTTTGAATAAGATTTAAGAAGTCATGATACAGCAGGAATCCCGATTATCTGTAGCAGATAACAGTGGCGCGAAAGAAGTTCTTTGCATCCGTGTACTTGGAGGTACTAAAAAAAGGTATGCTTCAATTGGAGATAAGATTGTTGTTACTATCAAGCATGCGCTCCCATCAGGAAACGCTAAAAAAGGAGCTGTCTCCAAAGCAGTGGTAGTAAGAACCAAAAAAGAGATTAGAAGGCCTGACGGATCCTATATCAGATTTGATGATAACGCTGTTGTGCTTTTGAATAATAATGATGAACTCAGAGGTACTCGTATTTTCGGACCGGTAGCACGTGAACTCCGTGAAAAGCAGTACATGAAAATTGTTTCACTTGCACCTGAAGTGCTTTAATGAAATTAAAAATGAAGCTGCATATAAAAAAAGGAGATAAGGTGATCGTTCTTTCCGGTAATTCAAAAGGAATGACAGGAGAGGTTCGTGAAATTAATACTTCAAAAATGCGTGCCGTCGTATCTGGTGTGAATATGATCACCAAGCATACAAAGGCAAGTTCAGCAAACCCGCAGGGTGGAATTGTTAAAGTAGAGGGTTCTATTCACATTTCTAATTTAATGTTGGTAGATCCTTCAAGTGGAAAACCGACCCGTGTAGGAAGAAAGCCAAATAACGATGGCAAGCTAGTTCGTTACTCGAAAAAATCCGGAGAGATCATTAAGTGATGGAATATACCCCAAATCTCAAAGAAAAATACCGTAAGGAAATTGCTCCTTCCCTAAAGCAGGAGTTCGGTTACAAAAGCGTAATGCAAGTTCCCAGGCTTGAGAAAATTTGTCTGAATCAGGGAATTGGTTCTGCTGTTTCTGACAAAAAGCAAATTGATTCGGCTGTGGCTGAAATGTCGATAATTGCCGGTCAAAAAGCTGTGTCTACCAAGTCAAGAAAAGATATTTCCAATTTCAAACTTCGTAAAGGTGTTCCAATTGGATGTCGGGTTACGCTTCGTGGCGACAAGATGTATGAATTCCTTGAGCGTCTGATTGTGGTTGCGTTACCACGTATTCGTGATTTCCGTGGAGTGAATGATAAAGGATTTGACGGGAGAGGCAATTACACATTGGGAGTTACAGAGCAGATTATTTTTCCGGAAATTAATATTGACAAAGTTTCAAAAATTATGGGTATGGATATCACTTTTGTGACAAACGCACCAACTGATAAAGAAGCTTTTGCATTATTGAAAGAGTTTGGAATTCCTTTTAAAAATCAAAAAAAATAACAGCGACCGATGGCTAAGGAAAGCATGAAAGCCCGTGAAGTTAAACGGGCGAAATTGGTAGAAAAGTTTGCGGCAAAAAGAGCTGCTTTAAAGGAAGCCGGCGATTACGTTGCACTTCAAAAGCTTCCAAAGAATTCAAACAAAATTCGTCTTCGTAACCGCTGCAAACTTACCGGGCGTCCAAGAGGATACATGCGTCAGTTTGGTATTTCAAGAATTACATTCCGCGAAATGGCTTCTGAAGGCAAGATTCCCGGAATCACTAAATCGAGCTGGTAAGCCAATAAATTTTTCAAAAGAACTACAATGACTGATCCGATAGCTGACTTTCTGACACGTGTACGTAACGCAATTAATGCGAACCACCGCGTTGTTGATATTCCTGCTTCTAACTTGAAAAAGGAAATTACAAAGATTCTTTTTGATAAAGGATATATCCTGAGTTATAAGTTTCTTGATCCGGCTAAAGATAGTCCGCAGGGAACTATCAAAATTGCTCTCAAGTACCATCCGGTTACTAAAGTTCCGGCCATCAGGACTCTAACACGTGTTTCTAAACCAGGTTTACGTAAGTATACTCACGTTCAGAGTATTCCTCGGGTTATCAATGGTCTTGGGATCGCAATAATCTCTACTTCAAGAGGTGTAATGACTGATAAGGAGGCCAGAAGAGAGAATGTTGGAGGAGAAGTACTTTGTTACGTTTATTAATCATTTCTAAAGCGTCAGGAAATGTCAAGAATAGGAAAAATGCCGATTAATCTTCCTCAGGGAGTTTCGGTTAATGTTTCGGCTGATAATTTGGTCACTGTGAAAGGGCCTCTAGGTGAATTGAGTCAGGATGTTGACCCAAATATTAGCGTCAAAGTTGAAGATGGATTGCTTAATGTAAGCCGTCCTAATGATGAGAAGGAAAACAGATCTAAACATGGTCTTTATCGTGCCCTTATTGCCAATATGGTTAAAGGAGTAAGCGAAGGCTTTACCACAGAGCAGGAATTTGTTGGTGTGGGTTACCGCGCAGCGGTGACTGGCCAAATGCTTGAAATGTCTCTGGGTTATTCTCATAATGTGGTTTTCGAACTTCCTAAAGAGATTAAGGCAGAAGCCAAAACTGAAAGAGGGAAAAATCCACTTTTGATTATGAAATCACACGATAAGCAATTGCTTGGTATGGTTTCTTCAAAAATTCGTTCACTTAGAAAACCTGAACCGTACAAAGGGAAAGGTATCAAGTTCGTTGGTGAAGTAATTCGTCGTAAAGCCGGTAAATCAGCTGGTAAGAAATAAGCATATTAAGAAATCATGGCAATTTCAAAAGAATATAGAAGAGAAAGAATCAAGAAACGTATCCGTAAGGTGGTTACCGGCGATGATTCTGCACCTCGTCTCAGCATCTTCAGAAGCAATAAAGAGATTTATGCTCAGCTTATTGATGATTCGAAAGGTCATACTCTGGCTTCAGCTTCATCTTCTGAAGCGGACATTGTTTCTCAAAAAGGAACTAAAATAGAGAAAGCTGCTCTTGTAGGAAAGTCCATAGCCGCAAAAGCTATAGAAAAGGGTATTTCTGTTGTGAAATTTGATCGTAACGGATATCTGTATCATGGGAGAATTAAATCATTAGCAGAAGGAGCCCGCGAAGGTGGTCTTAAATTTTAATCAGTTATGGCAAACGCAACAATTAAAAGAGTTCGCTCCAGCGAAATTGAGCTAAAAGATAAACTGGTAGGCGTTCAGCGTGTTACCAAAGTTACCAAAGGTGGTCGTGCATTCAGCTTTTCGGCGATTGTAGTTGTCGGAAACGAGAATGGAATCGTAGGTCATGGCCTCGGTAAAGCAAAAGAAGTAACTGATGCAATTAGCAAAGGGGTTGATGATGCTAAGAAATCTCTAATCAAAGTTCCTGTAATTAATGGAACAGTTCCTCACGAACAAGTTGGTAAGTTTGGAGGGGCTCTAGTGTTTCTAAAACCAGCTGCACATGGTACAGGAGTTATTGCCGGTGGTGCAATGCGCGCTGTACTTGAAAGTGTGGGCATCACCGATGTACTTGCAAAATCAAAAGGATCATCAAATCCTCATAACGTGGTTAAAGCAACAATAAATGCACTTTCACTTATGCGAGATGCTGCTACGGTTGCTCAACAAAGAGGGGTTTCAATGGATAAAGTTTTTAACGGATAAGAACTGGCATTATGGCAAAAGTAATTATCAAGCAAATTAAGAGCGGAATTGACCGCCCGGAGCGTCAAAAGAAAACATTGCGGGCGCTTGGAATTCGCAAGATGCATTCACCGGTTGAACATGAGGTAACTCCTCAAATTCAGGGAATGATTGAAAAAGTTAAACACCTGATTTCTGTTGAAGAAATCTGATAAAGATATTTGTAATGAATCTTAGCAATCTTAAACCTGCAGAAGGGTCGGTTAAATCGAACAAAAGAATCGGACGCGGTCAGGGTTCTGGACGGGGTGGCACTTCCACTCGTGGCCATAAAGGAGCAAAGTCTCGTTCTGGGTATTCTTCAAAAGTTGGTTTTGAAGGTGGTCAGATGCCGCTTCAAAGGCGAGTTCCTAAATTTGGTTTTAAAAACATCAACCGTGTAGAATATCGCGGGATCAATCTTGATGTTTTGCAAGAATTGGCTGATAATCACAAACTCGATACCGTCAATTTTGAAACTCTTCGTTCTCACGGACTTGTAGCTAAAAAGGATAGAGTAAAAGTCCTGGGCCGTGGTGAACTTACTGCAAAACTTGATGTAACTGTTCATGCATTTACTGCGACTGCAAAAGCAGCAATTGAAAAAGCCGGCGGAAGCGCCACAATTATTGCCTGATGAAGAACCTGATCAATACCATTAAGAACATATACAAAGTAGAAGAGTTACGCACCAAAATTGGTAATACGCTGCTTTTTCTGCTGATTTACCGTCTTGGTTCGTTCGTGGTATTGCCGGGAGTGAATCCTGACGCACTTGGTGAATTAAAGAAGCAAACGTCTGATGGGATTATGGGTTTGTTAAACATGTTCTCAGGAGGGGCGTTTTCAAACGCTTCGATTTTTGCTCTTGGGATCATGCCTTACATTTCTGCATCTATTGTGATCCAACTGTTAGGTATTGCTGTTCCTTATTTTCAGAAGCTTCAAAAAGAGGGCGAATCCGGCAGGAAGAAGATTAATCAGTTTACTCGTTATCTCACTGTAATTATAACAGCTTTTCAGGCTCCGGGCTATCTTGCTAATTTAAATTCACAGCTTGGGACAAACGCTGTTTCCAATTCAGGAGCATTCTTTTGGATTTCTTCTACTATTATTCTGGTAGCGGGCACTATGTTTATCATGTGGCTTGGCGAGAGAATTACAGACAGAGGAATTGGTAACGGTATCTCGTTAATTATCATGGTGGGGATTATTGCTGGTCTGCCATCTGCAATCGTTGCTGAATTTGGTTCCCGCCTGGAACAATCAGGAGGAGGATTGGTAATGTTCCTGGTTGAATTAGTTATTCTCTTATTGGTTGTAATACTTACTTTATTGTTAGTTCAGGGTGTAAGACGAATTCCTGTTCAACAAGCGAAGCGAGTTCAAGGTAATCAGCAAATTGTTGGTGCCCGCCAATACATACCATTACGTGTAAATGCTGCAGGAGTGATGCCAATCATTTTCGCGCAGGCTATTATGTTTATTCCAATTACTATAGCAGGTTTTGCTAACAGTGATTCTTTACAAGGTTTTATTTCAGAATTCAGCAACATAACAGGTTTTTGGTACAATCTGACTTTTGCAGTGATGATTATCCTCTTTACTTATTTCTATACTGCAATTACGGTTAATCCTAAGAATATGGCAGAAGAAATGAAGCGCAGTGGTGGATTCATCCCTGGTATTCGTCCAGGCAAACCAACTGCTGATTTTATTGATAATATTATGTCAAGAATTACATTACCAGGTTCCGTATTTCTTGCCGTTGTGGCAATACTTCCGGCACTGGCTATGTTAATCGGAGTTACAAATAAGTTTGCTCAATTTTATGGCGGCACTTCTCTTTTGATTCTAGTTGGGGTTGTGCTTGATACATTACAGCAAATTGAAAGTTATCTTTTGATGAGACAGTATGACGGGTTGATGAAGAGCGGAAGACTGAAAGGTCGCGCAACATCATCAGCTGTTACAATGGCGAGTTAATGATCTTCAGATGATCTATTACAAGACAGCTGAAGAGATTGAATTAATAAGAGAGAGTTCTTTACTTGTTGCCCGGGCACTTGCAGAAGTGGCCAAAATAATCAGACCAGGTGTTTCTGC
Organism: Bacteroidota bacterium; assembly: GCA_020438185.1. GTDB lineage: Bacteria > Bacteroidota > Bacteroidia > M30B66 > M30B66 > M30B66. The sequence goes on along the minus strand of JAGQVC010000001.1, from coordinate 15,560 downwards.
GCTTGATTTGGATAAAATAGCTGATGAGTTTATCAGAGATCATGCTGCTGTTCCTGCTTTTAAGGGCTATGGTGGTTTTCCAAATGCGCTTTGCATTTCTCCAAATGAACAAGTTGTTCATGGAATTCCAACATCAACTCCATTTAAGGATGGTGAGATTATCTCAGTTGATTGCGGTGTTCTGAAAAATGGTTTTTATGGAGATTCTGCTTATACTTTCGCAATAGGTGAAGTAAAGGAGGATGTGCTGAAACTCATGCGAGTTACGAAGGAAAGCCTTTATAAAGGAATTGAAATGGCTGTTGCCGGCAAAAGGTTAGGAGATATATCTTTTGCTGTCCAATCACATTGCGAAAAGGAAGGATATGGTGTAGTTCGAGAATTAGTTGGCCATGGTCTTGGAAAAAGTCTTCATGAAGCTCCTGAGGTTCCGAACTTTGGAAAAAGAGGTAGTGGATTGAAGTTGCAGGAGGGACTCGTGATTGCTATTGAACCAATGGTAAATATGGGTACAAAGAATGTGAAGCATGGAACGGATGGCTGGACGATAACTACAGCTGACAAACAGCCATCAGCGCATTTTGAGCATACCATAGCAGTGCAAAAGGGCAAGGCAGATATTCTTTCTTCATTTGTTTTTGTGGAGGAAGTCTTGAAGCAGCGAAATGAAATAATTGTTTAATAAAACAAAATATACTGAGTGTCAAAGCAGTCGTCAATAGAGCAGGACGGAACCATTGTAGAAGCGTTGTCTAATGCAATGTTTCGGGTGGAACTTGAAAATGGGCATATTATTATCGCTCATATTTCAGGCAAGATGCGCATGCACTATATAAAGATTTTACCGGGCGATAAAGTGAAGGTTGAAATGTCTCCATATGATTTGACTAAAGGACGTATCACTTACCGCTATAAATAAACACAGAGATGAAAGTAAAAACCTCCATCAAGAAAAGGAGTGCGGAATGCAAAATTGTTCGCCGCAAGGGGAGACTTTATGTCATCAACAAAAAGAATCCCAAATTCAAACAACGTCAAGGATAATAAAAAGCAAGCGATATGGCTCGTATTTCAGGAATTGATCTTCCAAAAAATAAGCGTGGTGAAATTGGCCTTACCTACATCTACGGTATAGGTCGTTCTACTGCTCAAAGAATTCTTTCTGAATCAGGAATTTCTTTTGATAAGAAAGTATCTGACTGGGACGATGATGAACTCTCAAAAATCAGGGAGTTCATTAATAATAATATCAAGGTAGAGGGTTCTCTTCGTTCTGAAGTGCAACTTAACATCAAACGTCTTATGGATATTGGATGCTATCGTGGTATTCGTCATCGTGTAGGCTTACCTCTTCGTGGTCAAACCACTAAGAACAATGCCCGCACAAGAAAAGGCAAGAAGAAAACTGTAGCTAACAAGAAGAAGGTTACGAAATAATCTTCCAGCAATATAACGATTGAGAACACCGAAAAATGGCTAAATCAACAAAAACAACCAAGAAGCGAGTTGTGAAAGTAGAAGCAGTTGGGCACGCCCACATAAATGCTACTTTTAACAACATCATTATCTCCCTCACCAATACGAACGGACAGGTTATTTCCTGGAGTTCTGCCGGCAAGATGGGATTTCGCGGATCAAAGAAAAATACACCTTATGCTGGTCAGATGGCTGCAGGAGATTGCTCTAAAGTTGCATATGACCTTGGATTGCGTAAAGTGAAAGTATTTGTTAAAGGTCCCGGAGGCGGTCGCGAGTCAGCTATCAGAACCATTCACAATAGTGGAATTGAAGTGAGTGAGATTGTAGATGTAACACCAGTTCCACATAATGGATGTCGTCCACCAAAACGTCGCCGCGTTTAATCAATCATTAATTTCATTCAAGTAAAATGGCAAGATACAGAGGCCCCAAATCGAAAATCGCACGTAAATTCCGTGAACCTATTTTCGGTCCTGATAAAGTTCTTACGAAAAAGAACTATCCTCCGGGAATGCACGGAAATTCAAAACGCAGAAACAAGGTTTCTGAATATGGGATTCAGCTTCAGGAGAAACAAAAGGCGAAATACACTTATGGTATTCTTGAGAAACAATTCGCAAGAATTTTTGATCGCGCTAACAGAGCACAGGGTGTAACAGGTGAAATGCTTTTAAAGCTTATTGAAGCACGTCTTGATAATGTGGTGTTCAGATTGGGAATAGCTCCAACCAGATCAGGAGCCCGTCAGCTGGTATCACACCGTCACATCACAGTTAATGGTAGTGTGGTAAATATTCCGTCTTATACACTTAAACCCGGTGATAAAGTTGCTGTTCGTCAGAAGTCTAAATCACTCGAAGTTATTTCTGCTTCTGTTGCCGGTCATCACAACAAATTCTCATGGCTTGAATTTGATGTTCAAAGCCTTAGCGGAACTTTCCTCAATTTTCCAGAGCGTGAGCTAATTCCGGAGAACATTAAGGAACAGTTAATTGTGGAATTGTATTCCAAGTAATTTGTTTCTTTTATCATCTATTCATCTTTCAAACCTGCAATTAACATGGCTATATTGGCATTTCAACGTCCGGATAAAGTAATCATGATTCAGTCAACTGACTACGAAGGTCAGTTTGAATTCAGACCTCTGGAGCCCGGATATGGAATCACTGTTGGCAATGCGCTTCGTCGTATTCTGCTTTCATCACTTGAAGGCTTCGCCATTACCTCTGTGAAAATAGAAGGAGTTGAGCATGAGTTTTCTACCATCAAAGGTGTTGTTGAGGATGTAACTGAAATCATTCTTAATCTTAAACAAGTAAGATTTAAGCGCCAGATTGATTCTACAGAACATGAAAAAGTAGTTATTCAAATTAGTGGTCAGAATCAGTTGACCGCGGGAGATATAGGTAAATTCACGTCTTCTTTTCAGGTTCTCAATCACGACTTTGTGATTTGTCAAATGGATCCAAGTGTTAATTTAAAACTTGAGATTACAATTGATAAGGGGCGTGGATACGTTCCTGCAGAAGAAAACAGACCTGCTACACAGCAAATTGGACTTATACCGATTGATTCAATTTTTACACCTATCCGTAATGTTAAATATACGGTAGAGAATTACAGAGTTGAACAAAAGACTGACTATGAGAAGCTGATTCTTGATATTGCCAGTGATGGGTCCATTCATCCTAAGGACGCATTAAAAGAAGCTGCGAAAATTTTAATCCAACACTTCATGTTGTTTTCTGATGAAAAGATTACTGAAGACATTGAAGAGAAGGTTACCACAGAAGAGTTTGATGAGGATATTCTTCACATGCGTCAGTTGTTGAAAACACGTTTGGTTGACATGGACTTATCTGTTCGGGCTTTGAATTGTTTGAAAGCTGCAGATGTTGATACACTTGCCGATCTGGTTTCATACAATAAAAACGACTTACTCAAATTCAGAAACTTTGGAAAGAAGTCTCTAACTGAGCTAGAAGAACTGGTACAGAGTAAGCAACTTACTTTTGGTATGAACCTTTCAAAATATAAACTGGATAAAGACTAAAAATTGTTCACCCTTGCGGGTTGAAGATCATACGAAGAAATCATGAGACACGGTAAAAAAGTAAATCACTTAGGCAGAAAAGCGCCACATCGCAAGGCTATGATGGCGAACATGGCCAGTTCACTGATACTGCACAAAAGAATCAATACCACACTTGCAAAAGCTAAAGCTTTGCGAGTGTTTGTAGAACCACTGATTACAAAATCGAAAGAGGATACAACTCATAGCCGCAGAACGGTATTTGCTTATCTAAAGGATAAAAATGCCGTGAGTGAGCTTTTTAGAGATGTTTCAGCTAAGGTTGCTGATCGTCCGGGAGGTTACACAAGAATAATAAAGCTTGGAAATCGTTTAGGTGATAACGCAGAAATGGCTTTAATCGAGCTTGTTGATTACAACGAAAACCTGCGTAAGGATTCTAAACTAAAGTCTGAGAAGAAAACTCGTCGTGCCGGAAAGAAAAAGCCTGCCGCCCCTGTTGCTCAGGCGTCCTCGGCAGAAGAAGTTGTAGCGACTTCCACTGATGCGCCTGAGGTTGAAGCAAAAGCTGAAGACACTTCAAACGACTCGAATAATTCGGAAGAACAATCTACTGAAGAAGAAAAAGCTGAATGATATTAATTATCAATCTGTGAACATTTAGAAGGATAAAGCCATCGGTTTTATCCTTTTTTTTTGAACTTTTGTGCTCCAATGAATACAACGGAACAATTTAATCCTGCCATTCTGCTTCTTGCCGACGGCAGGCACTTTAAAGGCTTCACGGCGGGAACGCCGTTAACTGCTCAAGGAGAAATTTGTTTTAATACCGGAATGACCGGCTACCAGGAAATATTTACAGACCCTTCCTATTTTGGTCAGATAGTAGTGGCAACTCATGTCCACATTGGTAATTATGGTGTGGTAGAGCAAGACGAAGAGTCAAAAGGGATGAAAATTGCAGGTCTGGTTTGTAAGGATCTTTCGCCGTTTATGTCCCGCCAGTTGGCCAATGGGAATATCCACGACTATTTTTCCAGAGCTAATATTCCTGCAATTTTTGGAATAGATACACGCGAATTAGTTAGGCACATCAGGCATAAAGGAGCAATGAACGCTGTGATTTCGTCCGAGATTCTTGATCCGGAACAGTTGAAATTGAAACTCAGTGAAATTCCTTCCATGGAAGGCTTGGAATTAGCCAGTGAAGTAAGTACAAAAACGGCATACGAGGTTGGGGAAAAAGAATCCGGATTCAAGGTTGCATTATTAGACCTTGGTGTGAAAAAGTCTATTGTTTCCAATCTTGCTGAAAGGGGATGTCTTGTAAAGGTATTTCCGGCAAGAACTTCTTTTGCTGAAATGCTTGAATTCAAGCCTGACGGTTTCATGATTTCAAATGGCCCAGGTGATCCTGCTACGTTAGATTATGCTGTACACACTGTAAATGAGGTGCTTGAATCAGGTATCCCGCTTTTTGGAATTTGCCTTGGCCATCAGGTTTTTGCGAAAGCGATGGGTGTGAATACTTATAAAATGTTTAATGGCCACAGAGGTATTAATCATCCCATAAAAAACCTGCAAACAGGTCTGTGTGAAGTGACATCGCAGAATCATGGATTTGCCATAGTGAAGGAAGATGTTGAAAGCAATCCTGAACTGGAGATTACTCATGTTCATTTGAATGATCATACTGTGGCAGGTATAAAACATAAGTCTAAGCATGCATTTTCAGTTCAATATCACCCAGAAGCATCTCCGGGGCCACATGATTCCAGATACCTTTTTGATCAATTTATTGAAATGATGGAATCAGTAAAGCACGCTGTCGCCTGAATTATAACCTTTTAAAAATATTATATGAGTTCAATCGCTTTTATACAAGCCCGACAAATTCTGGATTCAAGAGGAAATCCTACAGTTGAAGTAGATGTTTATACCGAAGGTGGTGCAATGGGACGGGCTGCGGTTCCTTCCGGAGCCTCAACAGGCACACATGAGGCAGTTGAGCTGAGGGATGGTGATGCAAAAAGATACATGGGTAAAGGAGTTGAGAAAGCAGTTAGGAATATTAATACAGCAATAAAGGAAGAACTCACCGGAATGGAAGTCAGTGACCAGCGTTTGCTGGATATGACTATGATTGATTTGGACGGATCTGAAAACAAGGGTAATCTGGGAGCCAATGCTATTCTCGGGGTTTCTCTTGCTGCGGCAAAGGCAGCAGCTTCTGAATCAGGACAACCTTTATATCGCTATGTAGGGGGCGTGAATGCAGCATTGCTTCCGGTACCAATGATGAATATCCTCAACGGCGGCTCTCATGCAGACAATAGTATTGACTTTCAGGAATTTATGATAATGCCTGTGAATGCCAATTCATTCTCCGAAGCACTTAGAATGGGCACAGAGGTTTTTCATAATCTGAAGTCAGTATTGAAAAAGAAAGGGATGTCGACCAATGTAGGAGATGAAGGTGGTTTTGCACCCTCCTTGAAATCAAATGATGAAGCGATTGCTACTGTGCTCGAGGCAATTGAAAAGGCTGGTTACCGACCCGGAGAGGATATTTATATTGCAATGGATGCTGCCGCATCGGAGTTTTATAATCGCGAGGAAGGCGTTTATCATCTTAAAAAATCAACAGGTGACAAATTAAAGCCATCAGAAATGGTTGACTTTTGGGTTGATTGGTGTAAAAAGTACCCAATTTTATCCATCGAAGATGGATTGGATGAAGACGACTGGAACTCCTGGAGTTTACTTACACAAAAGCTTGGCAATAAAGTTCAGTTAGTAGGTGATGACCTCTTCGTTACAAATGTTGATCGCTTATCCCGCGGTATAGAAGAAAATGTAGCGAATTCGATTTTGGTAAAGGTGAATCAGATAGGATCGCTCACCGAAACAATAAATGCTGTTCAGATGGCTATGAACAATGGTTATACAGCAGTTATGAGCCATCGTTCAGGTGAAACTGAGGACACAACAATTGCAGACCTGGCTGTTGCTTTGCGTTGTGGACAAATTAAAACGGGCTCAGCTTCAAGAAGTGACAGGATTGCCAAGTACAATCAACTACTAAGAATTGAGGAAATGCTTGGAGATGCCGGAAGGTATCACGGTCTGGATGTATTAAAGAGCAAGTAAGCTTACTTTATTTTCTCCGTGCCGGAGGAAGGGTCTTCGAAGCCTGAATATTCACTTATGATGTATTCAGGCTTTGTTTTTACTTCATCAAGAATTCTCCAAAGATATTCCCCAATTATTCCAAGCATAATCATAACAAGGCCTCCAATTAGTAAGATAAGAATTACAATGGGTGCATATCCTTTAAACGGAACGTGATTTATCATTCTGGCATAAACTACTACCATAGCATAAATAAATCCCGCGAAAGCGGTAATTACACCGCTTAACGACATTAGGCGAATTGGTAAATAGCTGGAATTTAGCCAGGCATCAATGAAATATTTAAGCTTCCTCTTGATTGTCCATTGAGATTTACCTTTTGTTCTCGCAACTCGTTTATAAGGTAGCATTTTGGTTGGGTACCCTAACCATAGGACATCGCCCTGAAAAAAGCGATTTTTACTTTTTAGTTGATTGTATGCGTTAATCGCTTTCCTGCCGAGAAGTACAAAGTCAAATCCGCCTGCAGGCATCGAAGGAATAGCAGCTCGGATAGAGCGATAAAATATGGACGAAACCAGTCGGGAAGTCCATCTGTCTTCGCGTGCAATGCGGTAGGCAATCACTATTTCTTCGCCATTTTGCCATGCATCCAGAAGTTTCAGAATCATTTCAGGCGGATCTTGTAAGTCTGCTGATAATACTATTGCAGCATCTCCCTTGCAAAGATTCAGGCCAGCATTAATAGCCGGAACCTGGCCAAAATTCCTGCTAAAACTGATACCTGAAACCTCCGGGTGAATTTGACTCAGCTTTTGAATTCTGTTCCATGAATCATCTGTAGAACCATCGTTGATGAAGATGAACTCGTATGCTATTCCGACACTTTCTTTTATCAACCTTTGAACTTCAGCAAAAGTTTGATCAATCGTGAGCTCATTTTGAAATACCGGGATGATAAATGATATCATTTGATAACCTTTTTGGCTGGCACTCCAATCACTGTGGTTGCCGGCTCAACATCAGATAAAACTACGGCACCGGCACCTACTGTGCAACCATCTCCCAAATTAACACCAGGTAAAATTACAGCACCCGAACCAATAAAGCATCTTTCCCCAACTACAACATTGCCATTCAATATTGCTCCAGGCGCTATTTCAGTAAAATTGCCGATTGTAGATTCATGACCGATAAAAACTTTGCAATTGATTAAACAGCCTTTACCAACTGTTACCATTTGCTCAATTATGGCGTCATGCAAAATAATTACTGAGTCTCCAGAAATTACTGCGCCCTGGCTAATATCTGATTTGGGAGACAGGAGACTTAATCCTGTTCCTCCTAAAGAGGTTAGTCTATTGTATGAATCTTCTCTATGCTGCGGGCCGGCATGCGAAATAATAAATTTGGAATCGGTTTGACGGAGCTGCGTTTCAAGATCTTTGATTTCGTTGCTAACATGAAGAAATTCTGAAATTTTGGGTTTCGCCGTCGGTTTGTCGGAGAACACCAAAATCGTCTCATCATGAAGGCCCAGCAACATGTCCAGAATTTGAATGGTGAGTCCTCCTGCTCCGAAAACAATCATAGTGAAGATTTGATAGTGTCACAAATCATTGTTACTTCTTTGTCAGACAGACCGACATATAAAGGCAAGCACACAATAGTATTTGCCAGATCTTCTGACACAGGACAGCTTTGATTGTCTGATATATAATTGAGTTTATTCAGTGATGGTGCGAAGTACCTTCTTGGAAAAACATCCTTCGAATTCAGAGCTTTAATTACTTTTTCCCTAGTTTCTTCGGAGTGAAACTTAACTGAAAAATAAGCATGATTGGCCTGAGTAAGTGCTGGGTTAAACTGTTGAAATTTGATTTTCTCCCCCAATGAAGCTAGTTGTTTTTTATAAAAATCGATAATTAATGATCTTTGATACATAATATTTTCGACTTCCGGGAGAACACATAGCCCCATAGCGGCCTGAAATTCTGAGCATTCGGCATTTATACCAGGGCCGGCAATATTTGTGAAACGATCATGCCCGCAATTCTTCATTTGTCTGATTTTTTCAGCGAGTTCATCATCATTTGTAGCAATTCCGCCCCCCTGAACGGTATGAAAAAGCTTAGTAGCGTGAAAGCTAATAACGGAAATGTCCCCAAACTGCATCAGGTGTGAATTGTTCCATTTTGCACCGAAAGTATGTGCGGCATCAAATATAAGTTTGAGCCTATATTTTGTTGCGATTTCCTGAATTTCGGCGATTCTGCATGGGTTACCAAAAACATGAGTAGCCAGAATTCCAGATGTTTGAGGACCGATTAATTTTGATATTTCTTCCGGATTAATATTGTATTCATCTGGTAAAATATCTGCAAAGACCGGCTTGCCGCCTTCCCAAAACAAGCTGGATGTGGTCGCAATGTATGAAAAGGGAGTTGTAATTACTTCGCCCTGAAGATTGGCAGCTTTAATCGCGATTTGTAAACCTATTGTGCCATTAGTAACCAGGAAAAAGTGCTTGACATTAAAATACTCACGAAGAATACTTTCAAGTTCATTTTTTAATGGGCCATGATTAGTGATTTGGCCTCTGCCGAAGATTTCGGCTGTGTAACGCTGGTATTTGTCTAAAGAAGGTAAGAAGGTCCTGGTGACAGGAATCATTTGCAGCCTGGTTATGTTGCGAAGTTAGTAAAATGTGTTCTGCTAAAGTTTTCATCCGCCTGTGAAGGCGGAAAAAGCAATACAACAAAATTAATTTTTAGCAAAACGGGCCCTAAGAACACCATAAACCATAGGCAAGACAGACAGAACAATGATGCCTAACACGACTGCTTCAAAATGGTCCCGAAAGAAAGGTAGATTTCCTAAAAAATATCCGGATAGCGACATAGAGCTTATCCAAAGAAATCCTCCGGCAATATCATAAGGAAGAAATTTGCTTCTGTAGCTCATTTGACCAACTCCTGCAACAAATGGCGTGAAAGTCCTGACAATTGGGACAAATCGAGCCATAATGATTGCTTTTGTGCCATACCTCTCAAAAAAGCGGTGGGTCTGATCGATGTAATCCTGTTTCACAAGCTTGCGTCCTCTTATTTTTAGATTCACAGCTTTATGCCCTGCAAATCTTCCAATAGCATAATTACTATTGTCTCCCAGAACAGCGGCAATAAAAAGGAGAAGAATCAGCAAACCGATACTGAGATCAGATCCGGGTCTTGCGCAGAGTGCACCTGCGGCAAACAATAAAGAATCACCGGGTAAAAAGGGCATGATTACCAGGCCTGTTTCAACAAAGATTATCAGAAAAAGAATAGCATAAATAGCTGTCCCGTAATCTAATACAAGTTGGTCGAGATGGTCGTTGATGTGAAGAACAAAATCAATAAGTGAGGAAATCCATTCCATAGTGGGGCAAAAGTATATTAATTACGAGTTTGCTTGTTAAGGAATTCAATAAATAGTTTCATGGCTCTGGATCGGTGTGACATACTGTTTTTGGTTTCCGGTTTCATCATTGCGAACGTTACTGAATGATTTTCCGGAATAAAAACAGGATCATATCCAAACCCTTCAGAACCTTGCATTTCTTCAGATATTGAACCTTTGACTTCACCTTCAAACAGGTGGTGTCCATGCTTGTCAACGTAAGCTATAACAGTAATAAACCTAGCTTTTCGGTTTTTACTTTCACTAAGTTGATTCAATAACTTATTCATATTCTTAAAAGAGTCTCGCTCCGGACCTGCAAAATGAGCTGTGTCAACGCCAGGTTGACCATTTAAAGCCTCTACCTCAAGGCCTGAATCATCTGCGAAGCAAGGAAAGCCTGTGGATTTGTATACCTGTGTTGCTTTTTGCAATGCATTACCTCTGATTGTTCCTGTGGTTTCTTCAAGTTCACCGGTACACCCTGAATCTTTCAATGGAACAATCGAAATCCAATCGGGACTAACTGAAAGAACCTCCTCAAGTTTATGATCGTTATTTGAAGCAAAAATTAGTTTCATTTTTTCTGATAATGATTTTGAAATATTTAAAGGGCTAAGCAGATGTTAGAAACGGGCTAATTGCGACGCATAGTTTCAGTCCGATGGACGAGATGAAAGCTAATAATATTAAACAATGTTGAGGTGTAATATTTATTTCCCTGATTAGGAAAGACTGTAGTTTTTAAAGATTAATTTATTTTTTGCAATAGTGGCTTATGGTCAATAATGCAAGAGATTGGTTCGTCTGCGTGGTAAAAGTAGTTTTCTACTAGTAATTGGAAAAGTACTTTGAGAGTGCAATTTATTAGACCGACATACCTGTGAAAATCAGATAGAGATATACCCAAAAGTCTCTTTCCGGAAACAATTAACAGCTTGATCTGCAAGTATTATTCTAAATGGGTAAATCGAAATCAAGGCGCTTTTCAGGTTGTTCAAAGTGAGGCTTAGATGGAGTTTAGCTCAAAGTAGCTTTCTCTATGGAAGGGGTTGGTAAAGATGGTTCTGGTTATCAACATGCTTGTTGATAGAATTCGCAGAAATCAAATTTTTTTGCTTGACTTATTCTGGGGAATTGGCGAGGGAAATACCCAAAAGCCCCTACCCGGGTTCAATTTACGAAGCCCTGCACAGTTATTTGTGATTAAATGATTATAAACGTTTCAAACTCTTAAGCTCCCTGTTTCCAATACTTCTATTAAAAACACTCAGGTATCCCCCTTATACCACAGGCAAATACTTACCTGAGTGCTGAATAAACTATGCGTGCGTCTATCTAATACCTCATCCGGATATTCACTTTTTGCATTTCATAACTGTGCATCAGGATCATTTTTACGGACTTCGACAAGGTTACTTTTGTTGAATGGATCAGATTCTCCATCCTATTGTACTAGCCGGAATCATAGTTTTTTATTTTCTGGCTCTCGTGCTTATTTCCTGGTGGAAGGGCAGGCATGCCAATGAAGATGCTTACTTTCTGGGAAATAAGGCTTCGCCCTGGTATCTGGTTGCATTTGGAATGATAGGAGACTCGCTTTCGGGCGTAACATTTGTTTCCGTTCCCGGAGAGGTAGGGATCAAACACTTCTATTATCTGCAAATAGTTTTTGGTTACATGGCGGGTTACTTTGTGATAGCTAAGGTGCTTTTGCCCCTCTATTACAGACTAAACCTCACTTCAATTTATGCTTATCTGGGAAGCCGATTTGGCCATGTTTCACAAAGTACGGGGTCATTTTATTTTCTTTTGTCACGCACAATTGGTGCAGCTTTCAGATTATACATTTCTGCCGGTGTGTTGCATTTGTTTCTATTCGGACCATTAGGTGTTCCGTTCTGGCTGTCGGTAAGCATTATAATCATATTAATTCTTGCATACACATTAAAAGGGGGAATCAAATCTTTGGTTTGGACTGACACCTTTCAATCATTGTTTCTATTGTTGGGAGTTGTGCTTACGGCTTCTGCAATAATCAGCGGGTTGGATTGGTCCTTATCTGATGCTGTTGCCGCTGTTTCCGAATCCGGATATTCTAAAGTTTTCGACTGGGATTTTAACGCACCTACCTTTTTTCCAAAACAGTTTTTAAGTGGGATGTTCATTGCTATTGCCATGACAGGTCTGGATCAGAACATGATGCAGAAAAACCTGAGTGTTAATACACTACGAGATGCTCAAAAGAATGTAATCTGGTTCAGCTTTATTGTGATGATTGTGAACGTGATATTTGTTTCGCTTGGAGCTTTGATGTATCTCTATTCCAGTGCGAAAGGGATAGAAATTCCGGCAAGAACTGATGATCTTTTACCAATGCTGGCTTTGAATCATTTGGGGACCTTCGCAGCCATTGTCTTTTTGCTTGGAATTATTGCAGCAACATTTTCAAGTGCAGATTCAGTACTTACAACGCTAACTACATCATTGTACATAGACATTCTGCATCTTGATATCGACGGATCAAAGTCAGCAGAAAAAAAGAAGACTATCAGAAACGTGATACATGCCGGGTTTGCAGTACTTCTTCTAATTGTTATTCTGGTTTTCAGAGCTATAAACAATGAGGCTGTTATAACCGGTATTTTTAAAGCAGCCGGATACACGTACGGACCATTGTTAGGTCTGTTCGCATTTGGAATTTATTCCAGACATGCATTATACGACAAGTGGGTGCCCCTTGTATGTCTTCTATCTCCTGTGATCAGCTATATAATTTCAGCGTATTCCAAGGAGCTTTTTAATGGCTATTCAATCGGATTTGAATTGCTGCTGATTAACGGTCTGTTAACCATGGGAGGTTTATATTTAATTCGGAAGAGGACCTGATTAGTGGCGAAGCTTGTCTTTAAAAACCTTTCTGAATTTTTCAACCTTCGGTCGGATAACCATTTGACAATATCCTTGTTCCCCGTTTTGGTTATAATAATTCTGATGGTAATCTTCCGCAATGTAAAAAGCTCCGTCAAAGGGCAGTATTTCTGTCACGATAGGGGAGTCGAACGCTTTTTCTTCTTCCAGTCTTTGTTTGTAGTACAACGCTTTCTCGCGCTGACCTTCATCAGTAAAATATATACCTGACCGGTATTGAGTTCCCACATCAGCACCTTGTCTGTTCAAAGTGGTAGGGTCGTGAGTTTGCCAAAAAACCTCCAGCAATTCATCGAAACTGATTATTTCAGGATTGTAAATAATGCGTGCGGCTTCAGCGTGACCGGTTCGTCCTGTGCAGACTTCCTTATAGCTTGGATTTTTTACAGTTCCTCCTGTGTAACCGGAGTTTACAGAAATCACTCCATCGAGCTGCTGAAAGATGGCTTCAACACACCAGAAACAACCGGCGGCAAAATAGATTGTGTCAGTATTTGCTGAAGTATTTGATGCTTCCATAGAATTATTTGACAGCGGTTTTGATTCTGTTGCCTGACAAGCTTGAAGGGCAGCGAAAATTATTGAAAATACTATTGTGATGGAATTCCGGATTGAAACGTTCATAATAAAGAGCTAACAAAGAGATTAATGAATTGTTAACCACTCAGACGAAAATTGCATCATCGCCTTACAGGCGAAATGGAATTAAACCACAGTCTGCTTATAGTACTTTTTAACCGTTTGCCTGACTCCGTGAAGAATGAGTCTGATGAGCAATTCCGTGTCTTGTTCAATTCTGGAATAATCAGGCTCAGCATCAGGTCCTTTTCGGTTGTGCATAATCTCATCGTGCTTAATTGCATCAGCTGACGAAAGAATTACTTCTGCAATACTTTCGGCCATTCGTGCACCAAGCTGATCGTCAATTTTTCGGAGCTCTCTGGCAACAAACAGAATTTCGCGCTGTAACAAAGTTGCATACAACTCATGAAATCCGGGTTGTATTTGTCGTAAGCTTTCTGCGTCCAGCTTATGCAAGCCTAACACCTGACGATAATAAATCAACCTTTTTTTCATGTAGACCTGAATCTTTTCTTCAGGCTCATCCCGATCGCTGAATTCTTGCTGCAATTCATCAACTATGGCTTCTGCTTCTTTAACCACCACTGCTGTGAAGATTTCTTCCTTGTTCTTAAAATAATAGTAAAGTGAAGACTTGTTTAATCCTAACTTTCTGCCTATATCGTCAAGGGTGGTTTTTTCATACCCAAACTGGGTAAAACAAGACTTGGCCGCTTCCAGAATTTTTTTTCGCTTTTCCGCTGCTTTCATACATATTCATTGTGTGGTAAAACTAAATAGTTTTAACCCAAGCTAACGAGTGTACGTAGGCGGTTATTGTAAATTTTTCTTAAAGAAAACGTAAAAATTTCACACTAGATTGATTGTCAGGTGTAAACTTTTTACCTCCATTATTTAATCAGACTCAATCCCTGCAAAGCAGATTCATCATCAGGACGCATCAACAAAGCTTTATTGAATAAAACACGAGCTTCTCTTGTTTTGCCCATTTGGAGATAACTCCAGCCATTCATAACAACACTATCGTAGTCGAAAGGGTATAAATTCATAACTCTTTCAAAGTATTTCTGGGCTGTCGGATAGTCTTTTCGTTCGTAGTAAATCATGCCCAACCTGAAATTTACAAGCGTGTTTTGTGCATCAAAATCCAGTATTTTCTTGTAGGTAGAAACTACCTGATCCCAATTTCCTAAAGCTGCTGCCGGCAAAACGTAACCTAATCTTGCTTCAATTGAATAGGGGCGCAATGAAATCGCTTTCTGATAATACGTCATGCTTTGCGTAAACTGTCCTGCCTCATAACATAACCAACCCAACCGTAGGTTCGCTTCATATGATTCTTCTGTATAAACCTTTTGAAGTGTTGCAATTGCTTTTGTGTATTCAGCTTTTTCTTCCAAAGCATAACTTTCTTTATATGCCTGCATTTCTGCGGGTTGTGCAACTGTAGCTGAGGTGAACAATGTAAATACGAAAATTAGGTTAAGCAATTTCATATGACTGATTCTTTTGATTGTTTAATAACTCAAGCGTATCTGCCCCATCGTGGTGAAGAAACGCCCTTACTTTTTTGTTTCCCGTTTTGAATTCAAAACGGGAAATTCCATTTGTGAGAATTTCAGTTTCATAACTGTTCCTTTTTTGTCCGATGCCCCAAAAGGAAGACTTTACATGAGAGCGTATCAAAATCATTTTAGGACTAAATTGATTGTCAACGCCCGAATATTCCAGCTCAAAATTGATTCTGAGTAAACGAGCAAAAGGAGCAATAAAATCCTGGGCAACACGCAATAGTGACATTGGTAAAATAGATGCAGGAAGTTGGTCCCTTACAATTAAATCAGGATAATAGCCTAATAATACCTGATAAACTGCCATGTGAAAATGATACAACAATGAATTTCTGTCGCCTTTAAAGCTCAGGAAATAAAACATTGTACCGTTGTTTAGTAAGTACGCATAC
>JAGQVC010000019.1 GCA_020438185.1 Bacteroidota bacterium | reverse complement strand
TACAATAAATCGGGCAACAGCTTCAATTACTCGGGTTATCAAAACCACCAAACCGATGCAAACGGGTATTTGCGAATGTCCAATTTATCTATGCAAACGGTGCCTTCACAAGGTGTTGTCAATCCATATCGTCGCATAATGCTGGTTAAGGATGGATACAAAATGAAGTATGGTCCGTCGGATGTTTCAAACCCGACGCAATCATCAGATTATGTACAACCGCTCAAAAAAGGCCAGAGATATGATTTTCACGAAATCATTATGACCGGCAAGGCCAATGTTTACGGGTACGTGCGCGACGAGGACGATAACCCGGTTACGGCCCTTATTCAGATTGCTGACGGACCATTCTACATGACTGAAATGACCTCGGGCAAAACAAATTACGGAAGTCCCTTGCATCGCTCGGTACCTGAAGAAACGGAAGGGCTTGTAAGCAATCTTCCTTTGAATAGTTTCCAGGTAATAGATGCACTAAATGCAGCCGGAGGAAATATGCAGCAATTCAATCCCATGAGTTTTCAAGCTTCCAACGGAGTCGGCAATATGCAACCCGCCAACATGGTTTATGAATCTGCTGCCATTCAGGAATTATTTTCTCAGGTTTCAAAATTTACGGTCAACGCACCCTCGGGTAACAATACCCGTGTGATTGTGATTCCGATGTCTGACCAGTACATGGCAGATACCTTTTATGTGAACATCAGCCAGTCGGCGGAAGCTCTGAACATAGGAACCTTTATGGTATTTGAGAAAGCTCACAGGATTAAGGTTAAAGTAAAAAGCAGAAACCCCTCCAGAAATGGAAATGATGTTATCGCCAATTCGCCAAACGCAGTGGTTGAAATCGGCGATTATGCCGGTACTACCAATAGCAATGGTGTGGCAACATTCAGGTTCACAACACCCGATTCGTATTTCCGGGTTTTTGTGAAGGATGGCAACCGTGTTCCGGTTGAAGAATACAAGTTTCTGCCTATTTCGAAACAATACATTCAACTTGAATACATTACCGAGCCGGGAATGGAAGTAAACGGAACCGTGCTCGAAAAATCAACCGGTAATCCAATTGTTGGAGCTCGTGTTTTTTGTGAAAGTGGTTTTACCCTTTATGGTCCAACTGTAACCGAAACATTCACCGACCAGAATGGCGCTTATTCATTAAAAGGATTACCAAGATCAACTGTAACTGTGAGGGCAACCAAAACATCAAGCACCAAGACGTACGTTGGGCAAAGTTATACTGTTACAACTCCAACTTCAGTAATCAACAATGTCCGTTTCGAGCTGGATGAAATAGCAGATCTCAATATTTCGAAACTCCTGGGCTTTCAGGTCGAGATAACATCGGCTGAACAACAGCCGGATAATAAATACAAGATTAGCGGCGCTTTTGTTAATATTCCGAGCAACGGTAACTTCCGTTTGTATGACCAGGGTCAGCGGGTTCGATTCATGAACTGCCTTGTTGAGGCCTCAGCTCAAAATGATGCAAATGGAATTCCTCAGGCGAAGCCTGTAAACAATTACATAGCAACCGGTGAACTTGCAATACGACTAAGGCTGCACAATGCCTTTGTTGCAGATATGTTTAGTAGCGAAACCGGCTTTTTATCAACTATACGGGTAAAACCGCTGGACGATGTCTGGGGCGGAATGCAGGGAAAGGTTGTGAGCGACCTGGAATCGTTCCGTTTCTCGTTCGACTATACCGGAAAATTCTATGTGGGTGAACAGGCTATGAACTCCAATCTGTTCGCCTTGCATTCGAAACCGGGCTCTTATCCGCTCAGGGAATATTTCCTGATGGATATGGGTTCGAATCATCAGGAAAAACCAATTGAATTTACAGTCCATAATTTTAATGCAAAGGCCGATGCACAATTATCGCGACTGGTAAAAGACACTGTAAATATTGTCACCAAACTTTATCCCGAGCTGGCACTTAGCGATAATGTTGTTGTTAACGCCGGAACGATCAAGGTAACCCCGGCTACAATAATTATTGGGAATCCGGGTGAACAAATCGACTTTAAACTGGAGCAATGGGGAGTTAAAAGTTTGCAAGGCTGGGCTTACAGCATTCCGCATGGCGGGATTGTAATACCGAAGGCAAGAATCAATACTGCCATGGCCGATATACCTGTAAGCAACCTGATTCTTCGTCCAACAGAGCTGATAATGCCCGAAGCCGGAGTAGATCTGGACAACCTGATGCTTGGAGGGAACGTAACTCAGTTGAAAAAATATTCCAACGTAAAGGCTATTCTCAATCTTGATCAGGCCTGTTCGTTCGATTTGAAGCCTCACTGGCGTTTCAGCGTTTACAACAGCCAGAACACCGACCTGCCGGCCTGTTACATTCAGGGCTTGCCCGGGTTCTTCCCTCAGGATAAAATCAACATCGGTTCATTCACTGTATTTAGTAATAACTCAACGCTAATCCAGCCTATTTATCAGTCTAGGCGCTTTTACGATGTGGGAGATTTATCTGTACAGAGCATTGTTAATCTGCCCGACGGACTGGATATAGTTGGTGGTATGAACCTCGGCATTCCGGGAATGACCACTCCAACTGCCGTGTTTACCTACACAAAAACAGGTTTGCTGGTTGCCAGAAGTACCAAAGCATTCGATGTTGGTCTTGAAGCAAAGGGGAAAGTTTATTTTAACGGAGCAACAGGTACTGAGAATTACATTTTTGCCGACAAATACTTTGAGGCGAAGGGCGATTTGTATTTTGAAAACGACGATTTATTCGATGGTAAACGGGTTGCGCTGAAAGGCAGACTAATTAAGAATAACGGCGCCATTCAGATTGACATTCCAAAACTTCAGAACAACAATTCTCCCCAGGCTTTTCAATACATTCCGCTTGAAGGAGGGCAGGGAAACACAAAACTGAAGGTGCTTTACGGTTCGCAGCATGTTGTTGGCAGCGACTGGGATTTTATGCGTTACACTGCCGATTTAATTGGTGTGGAAGGAATGGACAACGACCGCACTCTGGATTATGTGGTATCGGGTGCAATTGAGGTTGACGACAGCGACGGGAATTCCATTGCAATTAAAAATATAGATACGCCTCTCGGCGGATTGACCATCGTATTTGACTGGGAAAAAGTGGCTTTTACGGGTACACTCGAGATAAAAGTGCCAATTCAGATGGGCACCGTGTCATTAAATTCGGGGATGTTTGAAATACAATTCGATGGTTCCGGATTTTATTTCGACATGATTGGAGTTGTAAGTCTGCCCGGGCTGGACGCAATTGCCGATGTAAACTGCGGGGCTTTGAGCGGTTACTATCCGGTTTTGCCTGCTTCGGTTATCAAAAGGCACAAGGATATCATGTATTTGCTTGATGTACCCGATTACCTGAAGAATGATGGAATCGCCGGAATCTACATCAACGCCAATCTGGCTCCAAATTTTGCAAACTGGAGTATCAGTATTCCGGTTCCACTCTTTTCAATTGGAATGGGTGTTCAGGCGGGTGCCGATTTAAATTTCCTTGTAAACTTTGGCTCCTCGGCTTCTGTAATGGCAATTCAGGCGGCAGCCTATGCCCGTGCTTATGCCGGCGTGCAGGTACTTGTTTGCGAAATGTGCATTGGAGCAATGGCCCGTTTTATTGCCAACGGTACACTACAGTTTGCTCCTCAGGCTTCGCTTGCCATGGATGCATGCGCATCATTTACCATGTTCGGCGATTTCTGCGGTGCTTCATTCGATGAAACAATCGGGTGTCAGATTTCGATGTCTACTAATTCAGGTCTTGATCTCGACGTGCAATGGTCGCCTTGCGGCGGAACAGCCAATAAAAAAGATACATCATGCGATTTTTAAAAACGAAGGCTCTTTCAGGAATTGCAGTTGCTATTTTCCTGTTTTTCTTTTCGCAGCATGCTGCTGCTCAGACGATAATAGCCGGAATATCCGCCAAAGGCGTGGTGCTGCATTACGAAGGGCCACTGCAAAACCAGGAAATTGCACTTTTCCGCAATGGGAAATCGATAGGTAGTATTAAGCCGCTTTCGCGTCAGAACGATTTTAAATCGAATATTCGAAAAGCCGAAGAGCAGTTCCCAATGTATCCGGCGCTCACCGAAAATGAGGCTCAGCGGGTTTTTGAATCTTTGGGCAAAGCGGCCAATACCGAACAAATTTTCATGAAATACATGCTTACCGTACAAATTGCTGCTCAGCTAACCTATATCGATTCGAAAGGTGCCGCCGCAGATGTTTACACAGCAAGTATTAATGAGCAGTCTGTTCCACTTTCGTGGGATAGAAAAGACAAGGTGTTTTCAGAGCCTGCCTTGATTCCCGGGGGAAATAAAAGTTGGTACGGCGACATTGAAACTTACTGGAAAGTTAGAAAGGGAAATCCAATTCTATTTACCCGGTTATTCAGAAAAGACCACCAGGAAGTGGAATACGCTCCGGTCCTGAATGCCGATTTCAGGATTGTACATTCGGGTGATTCTACTGCGGTTATTGGCAGAGATACAAGCCTGAATGATTATTCATATTTTAATTACCGTTTAGCCGGGTTTGATTTTTACGGAAATGCAACATTGCTTTCTGAACCAATGCTGGCCGACAATCTGGACAATTCTACTTTGCCTATAGCAATTAAATTTTCGGCAACCGAAACTGAGGATAAATCGCAGGTTGAAGTAAAATGGAAAATCCGTTTCACCGGCAGGGTAAAATCACTCATCCTGCAACGCAGTCTTAAATCAGATACTTCTTTTCAGATTATTACTCACCTCAGTCCGGCCGATTCAATTTATTTCGACGATGTTGTCAGCCCGATGGAAGCAGTGTATTACCGACTTCTGATTTACGATTTAAAAGGTTTGCTGGATCACACGCCAACAGTTCCTATGGTAAGTCACCAAAAACCTGTTGTTATCCAGCCTTCTGAGGTTAATTCTGAAATCGCAAACGGGCTTCCTGTCATTACATGGAAAGCAACCGATGTTTCGGCAAGGGGATTTCGTGTTTTCAGAACTTCAACAATCGGTGCGGAGCCTGAACTTGTAAGCGGCCTGATTCAGTTTGAAAATAAGCCGGCTTATTCCTGGACAGATTCTTCTTCGTTATTAATCCCCGGAAAAAGCTATCATTATTCAGTTGTGGCCGAAAGTAAAGGATACGTGCTTAGCGAGTTTTCGGATTTTACTACCATTCGTATTCCTGTTACACAGGCGCCTCAGGCACCTGTGGGATTAATGGCCAGAAAAATAGGCAGCAACATGGTCTTTCTCGCCTGGAACACGCAGGGTCGAATGAATAATGAGGTATCTGTATTTCAGGTTTATCGTTCTGACAATGAAAATGGCCCCTGGAAATTAATCAATGATTTCCCTCTTTTTCAGGAGAATTCATTTGTTGACACTCTGGAAAATACCGGATTAGCCGTTTATTATGCTGTTAGTGCATTGGGAGAGGATGGAATTGAAAGCACGAAAACGCTACCGGTTAAAATAGATTTTGGCAATTATAATTCAGGGATACCTTATTTATTGGCAAAGGCACAACAATCGGGTATCGAATTGCAATGGCCTGCGGGTGACAAACGAATTGCAAAAGTCAGAATTGAACGTTCTTTCGGCGAAGAAAATAAACCCGAAATAATTGGAATTTTCCCTGCAGAAACAGGAAAGTATCTGGATGAAAAAGTGGAAAACGGAAGTATTTATTATTACCGGATAATCAGCATACTTGCTAATGGTGAGGAAACTCAGGCAGGAAACTGGGTTGGTGCTTCAAAATAGAATTCACCTTATTGAGGTATTTACCAGAGTACAAATTATATTTAATTTCATTAAAACAAATAATATGAAATTTATATTTCGCTTTATCTGCGTTTTTCTACCATTCGTATCCAGCGCACAACCTGTTTTTCTTCACTCTCAGATTCCGGCTGCAGGTTCCCGTCTTGAGTATAATTTATCTTATTTCGGACCTGAGCTGTCTCAGGAAGCTGGGCCAAACCAAAGCTGGGATTTCTCCGGTCTCAACCCGGATGCAAATGAAATTATTGATTTTTTCTCACCCTCAGATGTTTTTGATTCACAATACTTTCCCCTTAGCAATCTTGTGATGAGAACGATTAACAACGAATTTTCGGATACCTCATTCACATTCTGCCATTACAATGAAGAATCATTTTATATTGATGGATCAACAATACCCGGTTATCCTGAGTACAATCTTATTTATCAGCAACCTTATAAGAATTATATTTTTCCATTAAATTATTCAGATGCTTTTTCAGGGGAGACATCTGTTACATATGCAGAATATTTTGGTTTTGATGGCATTGATTCATTTAAGATAAAATCTCAATTAAATTTATCAGCAACTGTTGATGGTTGGGGAAATGCCACAATCGGCAATACGGAATATGAAGTTCTTAAAGTGAACATAACTGAAATGTATACTGACTCAAATTTTCAAAAATTGGAAGGTGCGGACTTTTATGAATTTATTGGAGCAGACTCTTCCACTTCAACCAGAACGGAATTTATAGCCCCTGATTTAGGAATTGTTGTTTGTACGGTAGTTATAGAAGAAGAAGGGGGCTTTAAAGGTGAAACAGCCTATCACTACAAAGTTTACGATACTGGAACAATATTGAAATCAGGGAGTCTGAAAAATGAAGTTGAGCTACGTGCTTATCCAAATCCCGCGTCTGATAATATTTTTCTTGATCAGTCAAGGTTTACAAATCTGAAATTCAATATTGTAGGTTTGAGCGGAACCATTCTGGCGGAAGGTGAAACGGGCAGTAATGCAGAAATTAATACCTCGGATCTTACAAACGGGTATTATTTTCTACGTCTCTTTACCTCAACCGGAGAAATTGTTGCACAAAAACCCATAATTATAAAGCATTAAGGTTACACTAGTCCTCCTAACCCTGGTGCCGGGCTTCAGTCATTTGGCTGGAGCCTTTTTCATTTAATTCAAATAAATTAAACGAGCTTTTCTTTTAGTGCTTTAATTACAGCCTCGGTATTGCTGTGCACATGCAATTTGCTGTAAATGTTTTTCATGTGCGAACGTACCGTCTCGTAGGAAATACCAATTGAAGCCGCGATTTGTTTAAAGCTTTTTCCTTCAATAAGCCATGCCAATACTTCCTTTTCTTTTTGGGTTAAATCATAATCCTTGGTTTCAGACGGAATCACGTTTTTCTGAAAAAGCTCCAAAACCCTTCTGGCGACAGGACCACTCATTGGGGAGCCTCCGTTAAATACATCACGTATCGCCTGAGCGTAAGCTTCAGAAGAAGAGCTCTTTAAAAGGTAGCCTGATGCACCGGCGCAAATAGCATTGAAAATGTGGGAGTCGTCATGAAAAACGGTTTGCATTAATACCGGCAAACCGGGAAATTTTGATTTGATAATTCTTGCAGCTTCAATTCCACTAATCCCCGGCATTTCAATATCCATTAAAATTACATCAGGTTTTGTTTCCTCAATTACTTTTTCCAGCGATTTACAATCGGGATAAGTTCCGCAGCATTCAAGGTCTTCCTCACTGTTTATCAGAAAGTACAAACTTTCCCTGAGCTTAAAATTATCCTCAAAAACTAAAACACGAATTCGCTGCATTTTTCAAAAATAGAACAAATGGAATTTTTGTGACTACCGCAATGAGGTGATATTAAAATGGAATTAAGGCAATGATTTTTGTGCCGCGTCCCAGACCGGTCAGGATTTCAAATTTTCCTCTGTTATCAATACAGCGCCGCTCCATATTATTTAATCCATTTCCTCTAACGGCATCTTCCATAATTCCACAACCATTATCCTCAATTATTAATTTAATTAATTTTTCTTCAGCCGTAAGGCTTACCTGGATTTCTGTGCAGGAAGCATATTTTACAGCATTATTAATTGCTTCCTTACAAATCATAAACAGGTCATGCCTCAGCTCTGTATCAACAATTGTATGGTCCAGCTCATGTAACTCTGATATTTTAAAATTAATTCCACCGGGCGAACATAACTCAAGGCCTACATTCCATATTCTGTCGTGCAATGCAGGCAAATTATCCTGTCCGGGTTTAATTGTCCATACAATATCGCTCATCGACTGAATCATTTCCTTTGCATTTTCACTGATTTTTTCAGCCAGAGGCACTAGTTGCGGAGCGGCACTTGCTGCTTTTGTTCGCAACACATCTCCATACATTTTGATGGAGCTTAAGGTGGATCCAACATCATCATGCAAATCACCTGCTATACGATTTAATAATTTTTGTTTCGAAAGTTCATCCTCCAGTTTCCTGCGGTTTCTAAGTGAAATAAATAAATAAATACCCATCAGCACCAGAACAATCATAGATACTATTATGATATTCCGAATGTACAATTGGCCTTCTTTCAGGCTTGTTTCGGTTTGCAGGGTCTCAATTTGTTTTTCTTTCTGATCAGTATCATATTCCGCCTGCAGGCGGAATAATTCATCACTTTTTCGGGCATCATCCAAACTATCTTTTAGTTTCACATGCAATCGGAATGCTTCAAGAGCTTCTGCGGGCATTCCCTGCATGCTCAGCACCTCGCTTTTGTGAATATATAATTCCGATAAAAAATCAGGCAATTGCTCAATTTTAAAATAATATTCAGCCGAATCAAGATTTGAAAGAGCAGATATAAAATCCCCCATGCTTGCCTGTGGCATTGATAGTTTCATTCGTTCATAAGCCTGGTCCATTTCGCTGTTAATTTCTTTAAAAATGCTTAAGGCTTTGGAATAATGCTGAATTGATTTATCGTAATTTTTTAATTCATAATATGCCGAACCCAGATTTTCAAATGCAATTGCCTTATTACTCAAATCAGACGTTCCGTCGTAAAGGGACAGTGCTTTTTTAAATTCAGGAATTGCATCCTGGTATTTTCCCTGAGCTTTTAAAAGATTCCCTTTTAATGTATATGAATTAGCCAGTTCACCTGATTTACCTAGCTTTCCAAGAATTGAAATAGATCGGTCAATGTAACTTCCCGATGCCTCAAAATCTTTCAACTCACGGCAAACCACATTTAAGGTCTGATATGAACAGGCAATGCGAAAACTGTCATTAAGTAATTCAAACTGCTCCAGGGCTTTCAGATTATATTGCTGGGCTGCATTGTAATCTTTTCGGGCCTGATAAACCTGTCCAATATTTAAATAAACACGGGCAATTTGTTCCTGATTTTTTAATTCCTCAAATAATTTAATTGACTCAAGAAAGGCGTCAACGGCTTTTGCATACCAACCTTTGCGGAAGTATGCCAGCCCAAGACCATTTGTTAAGGATGCTTTTTCAAAAATATCGCCTTCCTGGCCGGCCAGATTTAAGCCCTGTTGCGCAATCAGAATGGCGCTGTCAGGATTAGAAAGATACATTTCAAATACAAGGTCACCATAGGCCGGCAGACGATCAACCGCAGGTTTGGTTGATTTAATTACCGAAATCAAGGAGTCTTTGTTGCCAAAAACACACAGACTCTGCACCAAACAGAAAAGTAAACACAGGTAGCTTTTCATGTTGGTAAAATAGAGAAATAACCTTGATTATTTATAGGGTCAGATTGTTTTCAATCGGCAGGCAAACGATTGGAATTCAGTTGAATGAATAAGAATAGTTTCTACTCGTTACTTCAGAATCAACCGGAAATTGTAAGTTTCGGCCTCCGTTTTAACTATCAAAAAGTAAAGTCCTCTTTGTGTTGCTTCGGGTAAGTCAACGAAGTCATTTTTTGTATTCTCTTCATAAATCAAACGGCCATCAATACCGCGTATTGAAATATGCATGGCTGAATTTCCCTCACATTGCTTTGTAAAATGAATCCTTCCTCCTGAAGGATTTGGATAGATTTCACATTCCTTCATTTGTCCCTCATCCGTAGAAGTAATGTTGGAATTAAAGACATTGAAATAGATTTTTAAATAACTTGAATTATGGGTGAAAACATCGTCTTTACCATCCCCATTCATGTCTGCAACTTCGAAATCCGCTGCGGGTTCGCTAAATGGTAAACTGATAAAATCCAGATAAAAATCTCCGCTCATTTCGGAGTATTTAATTGAGCCTGTATAACCTGAATTGGCTGAATAAGAACGTCCAATCACTTCAGGAGGTCCATTTTGATTGAATTCTGCAAATTTAATTTCTCTGAATGTCTCCTGCATAATCTCAGTTAGCTCCTCAAGGTATTTTGAAGTGCCGTTTCCATTTTGCATGCAATACAACTTATACTCATGTGGAGCTCCCGCCGGACCTTCTTTCAAACTAATAAATAAATCAGGTTTTCCGTCATTATTCCAATCTCTAACTTCGTTATAAAGCGCATACACTTCATGCACATTCATACTATAGGCTGTGTCAAACTGAAAGTCTCCCATATTTCTCAACCACATCAAACTATCGTATTGTTGGAAAATAAGATCATTCAGACCATCTTCATCCCAATCAAGAGCAATCATATTCCAGACATTCCCATAACCTTCCTGTATAACAGAAACGGTATCAAACATTCCATCTCCCAGGTTCTTTCTTGTTGCAAGATGAGGAGTCCCATTGTAGTTTGTAAAAAATGCAATTTCTGGCAATGAATCATTATTCAAATCGCTAAATACAATTGGTGTATAAGATAAAAAATAGAAATAGCTATTGACCACCAATGCTGAATCCGTGTTTGTATTCTCCAGGTTATATACGCTTAAATTCTCATTTGGGAATGTACTATTTTGTAATAGAATTAGTTCATTTTTACCATCATTGTCGATGTCTATGGTGTTTTCATAAACGGTGTATCCGGTGCCACGTTTAAAAATTTTAAACTCAGAGAAATTTGCATTATCCAGATTCTCAAACCAGATTAGAGAGTTTATTGTTGAAGAGTAACAAAGAAGATCATTTAAACCATCTTGATTTAAGTCATAAGGTATAGCGTATCTGATAGATGGAAATGTAGTTGGCTCAATAAAGTAAAATTCATTTTCTTCTGTAAAAACATCATTATAGATTAATAAATGGCCTTGATAATCAGGCCACAGTAAATCAATGTTGTTATTCAAATCACCTTTGATTGGAAAGGCCGAAAAACTAAATAGCCAACCTGTTGCGGTTTGTTCGGAAATACTGAATTCTCCATTTCCGGAATTTTCATAATAAATCAGATTGTTATAAGATCCCTCATAGTAAATTATGTCTATATCTTCATCCTGTTCCACATCAACAAATCCAAACTGACTGAACCCATAATAGGATAAAGAGTCCCTTATTAAGACATATTCAGTGTCGGCAGGTGAGCTACTGCTAGGGCGGTATCCTATTTTTCTGTAATTATTGTTCAAGGTTAACTTCTGAAGAAAAATCAAGTCAGGTATGCTATCTCCATCTAATTCATGAAACTGAAAATCTTCGACTAATGAATCCTCAGCAGAAACATATTCCGAGGATCCAAAAATCCCGTCTGATTCATTCTTTAGCCATTTTATTTTCATTTCTGACCTGTCCAGATAGAACACATCGGGACGACCGTCCAAATCAGCATCATTAATTCCAAGAGTTGTAAAATAAGTTGGGAACTCCTCAATAATTAATTCCTGAGAATAAAGCGAATCTTCAAAACTATGGTTGTAAAAAACACTCACCTTATTAGGAACATTATCAATGCTTAAGTAATGAATCACACCTGTCGAATTTTCAATATTGAAAGGAGAATCAGTGCTCACAACAATCTCCTTCTGGTCATCTCCAAATAGATCTGCGCATTTTATAT
>JAGQVC010000197.1 GCA_020438185.1 Bacteroidota bacterium | reverse complement strand
ATAAATCCAAATTAATAAATCTGGCCCGGGCTCATATATTTTATGGTTGACTATTACGTTCAATCAATCTTTACTATCCAAACTCGTACTTTTGCTGCAGTGAATAAAATTCTGGTTTTCATTTTATTGCTTCTTCCGGCATTTGCCTTTGGGCAAACGCCGCGGAAAATAAATGTGCAAAGTGCCAATTCGCTCGAGTTTGACGAGCGCACCGATGCACAGCGGCTTGTTGGGAACGTAGTGTTCGAACACGAGGGCACTTTACTTTATTGCGATAGTGCTTACCTCTATCCCGACAACCGGATGGATGCCTATTCGCACGTGCGTATTGTAAGTGATTCGGTTGTTGCCACGGGTGATGAGCTGCGCTACGATGGGAATTCAAAACTTGGAGTTCTGCAGGGCAATGTGGTTATGACAGATCCCGATTCGAGACTCGAAACAGACTTGCTTTATTATGATCTTGCCAATAAATCGGCATCATATACTACCGGTGGCGTCATTACCGGTGAAAGAAACAATCTGAGCAGCATTTTTGGTCAGTATCGCTCGGCCGAGCGGATGTTTTATTTCAGAAAAGATGTGGTGCTGAAAAATGAAAAATACACCACAGAATCAGATTCGCTTCACTATTCAACATTAACGGAAATCGCATACTTCTTCGGCCCCACAACGATAACCTCCGAAAAAAATAAAATTTATTGCGAACGCGGTTTTTACGATACCAAAAACGATTATTCCGAATTTATTAAAAGTGCAAAATTCGAATCCAGAGGTCAGATTATTGAAGCCGACACCCTGCGTTACGACCGCAAAACCGGGCACGGCAAAGCATACAGGGATGTTATTATAACCGATACCAGCGAAAAGGTCGTAATTCGTGGTAACATGGCAGACTACCGGGAAGAATCCGGAGAAATGCTTGTTGCCGATCGGGCCGAAATGCAGAAACAATTCGGGAAAGACACCCTTTTTCTTCATGCCGACACCTTACTATCCTTACTCGATACAATTAGCGATAAACGCACCTTAATTGCGCACAAAAAGGCACAATTTTATAAATCAGATTTTCAGGGTCGCTGCGATTCGCTGGTGTACGCCGAAGCCGATAGCATGATGCGGCTTTTCCGCAATCCTGTTATCTGGAACGATGAAAATCAGCTAACCGCCGATACCATATTTATTCAGCTGGCCAACGATGAACTGGACCGTTTGTTTCTGCAAAGGGCCGGTTTTATTGCTTCGCAGGTTGACAGCCTCCATTTTAATCAGATTAAGGGCCGTGATATTACAGGTTATTTCGAAGACAACGAATTAAGCCGTGTTCATGTGCGTGGGAACGGGGAATCGGTTTATTTTGCCGAAGACGATGATGGAAAATACATTGGTATTAACAAGGCGGTTTGCAGCGATATGATGATATATCTGGACAGCAGTTCCATCAGCTCTATCATGTTTTATGTAGAGCCCGAAGCAACGCTTTTCCCGACTAATCAGTTGCCCGAAGACGAAATGAAACTTCGTGGTTTGAGATGGCTGGGCGAAATACGTCCGCTAAAGCGGGAAGATATATTTATCTGGAAATCAGCTGCAGAAAAAGCCGATGATTCGAGGCGAAAAAGAATCATTCAGGCTGATTAAGTGGTTTTTTCCGCCGAAGGCGGGATGAAAACCTGTACTTTTAGCCCTCCTAAAAAATCAACAAGCATGACTAAAAATAAACTGAACCTGTTGTTGCTGGCGGCAGCTGTAATTACGCTTTCGCAGCAGGTTATTGCTCAAAAAACAAAACCGCAGGTAATTAGTGTGGCAGGTACCGTTAACCCGCCATTTAACGTGGTTGCCGATGAATTCGCTGATATTATGGTGCTTCGGTACCAGGTTCCGGGATTCAACGAGTTAACTACAAAACAAAAAGAGCTGGCGTATTACCTTTACGAAGCCGCCCTGAGTGGCCGCGATATTATCTGGGACCAGAAATACCGGCATAACCTGAAAGTGAGAAAAACACTTGAAGCCATCTGGAAAAACCACAAAGGCGATCGCAGCAGCAAGGATTGGAAAGAATTTGAAGTTTATACCAAACGGGTTTGGTTTTCAAACGGCATTCACCACCATTACGCAAGCGATAAAATTATGCCCGGCTTTAGTCAGGCCGCTTTCGCGGGATGGATTAAAGAAATTCCTGCAACCACACTTCCGCTGGCCAAAGGCGAATCACCCGATCAGCTTATTGCATTTCTTAATCCGGTAATGTTCGACGCAAACGTGGATGCTAAAACCGTAAATCTGGAAGCAGGAATTGATAATATTAAAGGCTCAGCCAATAATTTTTACGAAGGCGTAACCGCAAATGAAGTTGAGGAATATTATGCTTCAAAACGTGACGAAAACGACCAGACACCGGTTTCATACGGTTTAAATTCAAAACTGATGAAAGTGGATGGAAAAATTGTAGAAATTCCATGGAAAGTTGGCGGCATGTACGGTGCTGCCATCAGCAAAATTGTGTACTGGCTCGAAAAGGCATCCGGCGTAGCCGAAAATGCCGAACAGAAAAAAGCCCTTGATTTATTGATTGAATTTTACAAAACCGGTGACCTGAAAAAATTCGACGAATACAATATTGCATGGGTTGCAGATGTAAATTCTACGCTTGATGTAGTTAACGGATTTATTGAAGTTTATCAGGATGCACTTGGTAAAAAAGGAAGCTTTGAATCGGTAGTTTCGATTAAGGATTTTGAAGCAACCAAGAAAATTCAAACAATTGCATCAAACGCACAGTGGTTCGAGGACAATGCCCCGCTATTGCCTGAACACAAAAAAGAAACGGTTAAGGGAATTATTGGTAAATCCATTAATGTTATTGTTGAAAGCGGCGACGCAGCTCCTTCAACCCCGATTGGAATTAACCTGCCTAACAGCAACTGGATTCGTCAGCAGCACGGTTCAAAATCTGTGGCACTTGGCAATATTGTAAATGCTTACAATGTAGCTTCAGGTAAAAGTCCGGTTACGGGCGAATTTGCATTAAACGATGAGGTAAAAAACCGCATTATTAAATATGGCAACCTAAGCTCCGAACTGCATACAGATATGCACGAAGTTATTGGCCATGCCAGCGGTAAACTGGAGCCGGGTGTTGCAACTCCTGATGTAACGCTTAAGAATTACCAGAATGCATTGGAAGAAGCCCGTGCCGATTTGGTTGCGCTATATTATATAACAGATCCCAAATTGGTCGAAATTGGCGTAATGCCTTCAGTTGAAGTAGGCTATGCCGAATACGATTCGTATTTAATGAATGGCTTAATGTTACAATTAAATCGTGTTGATTTGGGCAAAAGTCTCGAGGAAGCACACATGCGTAACCGGCAGCTAATCTCGAAATGGGTGCTTGAAAAAGGGAAAGCCGATAATGTTGCTGAGCTCATTAAAAAAGACGGAAAAACATACGTGAGAATTAATGATTATGCAAAATTACGTACGCTTTTCGGTGACCTTTTGCGTGAAATTCAACGCATTAAATCGAAAGGTGATTTTGAAGCCGGACAGGCACTTGTAGAAAATTACGGAGTTAAAATTGACCCTGCTCTGCACAAGGAAATAAAGGAGCGTTTTTCGAAACTGGATGTGGCTCCTTACAAAGGCTTTATTCAACCCAAATTAACTCCTGTAATTCAGGATGGTAAGTTTGTGGATGTAAAAATTGAATATCCCGAATCGTTTGAAAAACAAATGATGGAATATGCTGAGAAATATTCCTTTTTACCGGTAGAGAATTAATGCCTTATTAGCATTAAAAAAGCCGCCTCAAAAACTGAGGCGGCTTTTTAATTTAATTAAATTGGAAATCAATCTTCCTGCAAAAACGGATAACGGTAATCGGTTGGCGGAACGAAAGTTTCCTTAATTGTACGCGGCGAAACCCAACGCAGCAAATTAATCATCGAACCGGCTTTGTCGTTTGTACCCGAACCGCGCGCGCCACCAAATGGTTGCTGACCTACAACAGCACCGGTTGGCTTATCGTTGATGTAAAAATTACCTGCTGCATTTCGAAGCTTATACGTAGCCTCCTCAATCGCATAGCGGTCGCCCGCTATGATTGAACCGGTAAGTGCATAAACCGAAGTGGTATCAACCAGGTCGAGAACCTCGCTAAAATTCTGGTCAGGATAAACATAAACCGTCACCACCGGACCAAAAAGTTCCTCA
>JAGQVC010000196.1 GCA_020438185.1 Bacteroidota bacterium | reverse complement strand
TACCGCGAGCTTCGGCTTCTTCGATGATACTTCCTGTAGATGGGCCAAGTCGCTCATTCTCACGAAGTTCACGCATATGCTGAATGTCTGAATCTATATCGTAAGGCTTATCATTTATTAGCGCATCGGCAATTTCCACAGCTGCTTTCGCAGCGAAACGACCAACCTTCTCTTCCATGTAGGCAAAAACCACATGGTACACACCGGGTTCTCCATAACTTCGGGTGCGCCCGAAGCCCACATCCATTCCGGCAAGGGTTTGTATTTCAAGTGCAATATGTTCTATAACGTGCCCCATCCAGGTTCCTTCTTCCACTCGTCTAAAAAACCCGCCTTCCGTAGCTTCCGAACACCGGTGACTGTACATGGTCGGAAACATTTTCTCGAGTCGCTCCCTGAAACCCGGGATGTGGTTGGTTGGACGCTCCTCAAGTTCCTCCAGATCAAGAACCATTACAATCAGTTTGTGTCGCCTGATCGACCAATAATTAGGTCCTCGCATCGCATTAATCTCTCTTATTTTCATATGTAGTTAAAAGGGTCGTTAAAAACTTGGTTGATTGCGTTTGAAATGTAGATAATTTTTGTTGTGTGAAATAATATTTTAGCCCATTCAATAAGAGTAATTTTTATGACTGGCAAAGGAGTGCTTATACCAATCGGGGGGAACGAGGACAAAGGCCTGGGGGAAAACGAGAATTACACCCTTGATTTTATTGAGGAAGGCATACTTAGTCACGTAGTTCGCGAATCGGGCGGACCAGATGCAAACATTATAATAATACCAACTGCTTCGAGTATTCCCAAAGAGGTAAGTCAAAATTACTTGGATGCTTTTTCGCATTTGGGATGCAAAAACCTACGAGTTCTGGATATCAGAAATCGTATGCACAGCTCTAAAAAGGAAACCATCAAAGCGGTTGAAGAAGCTGATTGCATCATGTTTTCGGGAGGAGACCAAAGTAAGATTGTCAAGTTTATTGGTGGCACCGATATGCATCATTTGATGGCACATCGTTATTTGAATGAGAAACTCGTAATTGCCGGCACCAGCGCGGGTGCCATGGCTATGAGCGAACACATGATTGCGGGCGGCAGTTCGCAGGAATCCTTGTATAAAGGTGCGGTTATCATGCGCAATGGACTTGGCTTGATAAAAGATTTAATCATCGACACTCACTTCATTCACCGGGGGCGTTTTGGCCGCCTGGCCGAAGCGATGGCAATTCATCCAAATCTTCTTGGGGTTGGTCTGGCTGAAGACACCGGCATTATCATCGATGCAGAAAATCATTTCAAAGTTATTGGTTCGGGGATGGTGATACTTTTTGATCCATCGGGATTAACACATAACAGCCACAAAGCACTTCCTGAAGGTACTCCAATCAGTTTAGGGAATCTTGTGGTTCACATCCTTGCAAATAGTGATGAATTCACAATTACCAATCGGAACATCAACATCACACCGCTGGAAGCCGGATTTATTTAATGTGATTTTGCTGCTGGTGCTTCAACACAAACCTGAATTTGCATCCAATGGAATGTCGCAGCACGCTGGAACATCAGGTCGGAGTTTCACTTCTAACAACCACATAATAAGACAAATACAAAACAGCTCTGCTTTACAAGGGTTTAAACCCTTGTAAAGTTAAACGCCCCGATTTTCCGACTTGTTCTTAAACGCTTATAAACGTTTATTTCCCTTAGCATCATTTTTTTCGAAAGTATTGTGCACCAGAGAATGCCAGTAGCATAAAGTAAAAAAGCAGAAAACAGAATCCCTAACAGGTTGAATTCACTTCGCAGTATTGTGTCCGTCCTATTAAACCTGGGGATGCACCTCTCCGGACTGAAATCCGAAAAAATTGAAAAAAATTAGCAGGCGAGAGCTTTGCAAGGGTTTAAACCCTTGCAAAGTTACCTAATGGCATGAAATCATAGCGTCTCCAATCGTTTGTAAACGTTTAATTCTTCCCAAATCAACTGCTTTCAGCAAAATTAAGTCAGGAAAAACCGCGTTACCCACACCGAAAACCCTGAGTTTATCACCGGTAGATTCCAACTCTTTCTAAGCCATCAATATCCCGGGAAGCCCGATACATCCCTTCTGTGTTAAACTCTAAACACAGTTCACCAGATGGCGATACAGCAATCAAACCACCATCTCCTCCTAAGGCCATCACCCGGTTTTGGATTACCTCATGACAAGCTTGTTTTAACGTAAGTCCTTTATATTCAATCAAACAACTTACATCATAGGCAACCACACCTCTGATAAAATACTCCCCGCTCCCGGTGCAGGATACAGCGCATGTTGCATTATTGGCATAATTGCCGGCTCCGGGTATGGGACTGTCGCCAATTCTGCCAAATCTCTTATTGGTCATTCCGCCAGTAGAAGTAGCCGCCGCTAAATTTCCATGAATATCCAAAGCTACAGCTCCCACAGTACCAAACTTCTTCTCATTCAACGGAGTATGATCCAGCTGAACTGTTCCCTCTTTCAGAGCTTGCTGCCATTGAAGGTATCGCAGTTCATTGTAAAAATATTCATCCTCCTCTATTGAAACGCCCTGCTGTCGGGCGAACTGCAACGCTCCTTTTGAACTCAGAAGCACGTGATCAGATTTTTCCATTACCAGACGAGCCAGAGACACCGGGTTTCTGATTCCGGAAACTCCTGCAACTGCACCCGCTTTTCTGGAATTGCCTTCCATAATGCAGGCGTCCATTTCGTGCTTCCCTTCATGGGTAAATACCGAACCTTTTCCGGCATTGAACAAGGGTGAATCTTCCAATTCTCTCACAGCCGCTTCTACTGCATCCATCGAACTTGCTCCTTTTTCAAGAAGAGAGGCTCCGCATCTTAAAGCTCGCAGTAAATCCTTCTTGTAATTCTGCTCCATTTCTTCGCTCATGAGTCCTCTTGTGAGAGTACCTGCGCCACCATGAATCGCAATCGAAAACTTGTCTTTCATGTTGTAAAAGTAAATCTAACCTGCTTCGCAGTGATGTCATTTCCTTCAAAATCATGGAAAAATTTACCACTGGTCTTATCTTCGTCATTTCTTTTAAAGTATTTAGATGTCCTTCAAACCCAACGTTCGGATTTTCACTTCCGGTTTCTTCTTTCTGCTCCTCAATTGCTTCAACCTTTCATATGGTCAAAACCCGGATAGCCTCAAATACACTGATCACGTTTTCAGGCCAACAATAAAAACCGTAATCCTTCAACAGCTTGGAGTTGACGGATCAATACCAATGATTGAACTGGGGAGTGATACCAAACTGCATCTTCAATTTGACGATTTGGATCCGGTTCAGCGCCAATTGTATTATTCAATTGAGCATTGCAACACCGACTGGAAGCCTTCAAGAGCTATCCTTTCCAAGGTTATCCGGGGCCTGCATCAGGATATCATTCAGGATTTTGAATATTCTTTCAATACACGGCAGCAATATCTGCATTACAGCTTTTCATTCCCGAACGATCAAATGGAGATTCTGTTAAGCGGGAACTACATATTAAAAGTTTATGAGGATGCCGATCCGGATAATCTGGTTCTAACCCGCAGGTTTATGGTCTATAAACAGGACGCAAAGGTTGGGGCCTCTGTTAGAAGACCTGTTCCGGTGAATCTTATGGACACCCACCAGGAGATTGATGTAACAGTTGGCATCAGCAATCTGAATCTGATTAACATACCATCGAACACAAAATTGATTATTCGTCAGAATTACCGCTGGGACAACGAAATAACCCTGGATCCACTTAGTTTCAATAAGCAAAGTATCAGCTATAATTATGACGATGGGCGCAATTGCTTCGAGGCAGGCAACGAGTTCCGCTGGATTGACGTGCGTAGCTTACGTATGCAAAGCGACCGTGTTGCCCGCTTTCAGCGCGATTCAGAAATTGTTGTAACCCAAATGCTTCCGGATCCACTCCGAACTTTTTCTGAATATCGTTCATTGCCCGATGCGAACGGAAAGTTCTTCATTCGTAACAGCGATGGCTCTGAACCTCAGCTTGATGGAGATTATACTTGGGTAAATTTTGTACTGCCGTACGATGCACCTTTAAATCATGGTAACCTTTATTTGTTCGGTTCGTTCAGCGACTGGAATTTCAATCAGTCATTTCAAGCTCAATATGATTACCCTTCTAAAAGCTATCGCGCACGTATCTTACTGAAGCAAGGAATTTACTATTACTGTTACGCTTTTTTACCAAAAGGAGCATCAAAAGCAGAGCTTTA
>JAGQVC010000195.1 GCA_020438185.1 Bacteroidota bacterium | reverse complement strand
AAAAGCGGCAATAAAAGCAATCAAATAAGCATAATTGAGCGTGTTGCGCCCTTTTAGCGCGTACCACGAGAGTAGCATTACCGCAGGTAAAAACGCTGAGAGGAAAAGCAGGTCTTCGATGCTTCCCCAGATTATTGCGCCCCCAATCGGTATGACCTGAATGAGCCAGAAACGCCCGAAACCACTTTTAGAAGCCTGAAACCCGGAAGTAAAGGCATTGATAAACAGAAACATGCCCGCAAAGAGAGCTGCAATCACTCCGAAGGAGAAATAACTGGAAGTGGAAAGATGCAGGACATCGCGGATATCGAGCGAAATAGAAGAGTTAATAATGAGGCCGCGCAGCACTTCGGCAATCCACATGGACATGGCATAAAACACCGAAACGGCCAGCAGTGGCGGCATCAGGGCTTTTTTACGGGCTAATCGCCCGATGAAGTTATAGCTTAAATGAATGGCCGACAACAACAGCAAGCTGTTGAAGAAAAGGTCGCCTAATGTTGGGAGCCAGTTGGAAGCCGCGTATTCGCTGGGATTGAATATGCTTAGCAGGAAAATCCCTTTTGGAATATGCCAAAAAAAGATGCCTGCACGTAAAGCAAGCATTCCCGTAAAAATTGAAATGGCCTGAAGCGGCTTTTGCTTTTTTACAAATGATGCGGCTAATAAATGCAGGCAAAAAAACAATAATAACAAGGCCAGGGCATCAATTGGCGGCCAGATTGCCCCGGGTTGCAAAAGCTCGCTGTTAGCCGGAACCATGTAACCCAGCGTGCGGCCTTTTTCGCTGTAAAGCGCATCCGAACCCGCTTCAGGTTCTGTTTTTAATGCAATTTCCTCGGGAAGCGATTCCGCAAACGGAAAGTGATTATGCAGGTAATCGTTCTGGTAGGAATATTCGGTTTTGATGAGCGCAAGCCCCAGAACAGTGCAGGAACCAATGGTGTCGCGACGGGCAAGGTACCAGCCGTTTTTTAATTTCCATAAATTGCCGGCGTCCCGATAAAAAAGATCAACCGATGAAACAGGAAAGGAATTATCAGTCCAGAAAATTATCTCACCTTCGCGGTATCCGGTAAATGACAAGCCCTGCCTGCTCAATAATTCCTTCCAGCTATCGGGATATTTCTCGAGGCTTTGCATTTCGGGACAAGCCTTGTCCGAAAAACGCTCAAAACTCTTGTTCAGAGTGGCTTCACGCTGTAGAAGGTGCGACTGCAGCATTTGCACCTGCTCCTCGGGCAGAGGCAGTTCGGTGCGCCACACCCGCCATTCGGCAAGCAGCAACAGCAAAACCGACAGCACAACAAAAAGCTTCAGATAACGATTCAAAGTAGAATGAATTCGTACAAAAATAGCCAAACCCTTGTGAGAAAAAGGCATTCAATATTCAGCGTTCTCAACATCAGTGTATTGCTGGTTTTTTTAGGGTTTTATCACGCCGTTACCGGCGGAAATAAACTGATTGCGCAAACCATAACCGGACGGATAAGTGATAACAGCACCCATGCACCACTTGCATTTGTAAGTATTGGAATTGAAGGCGAGCCACAACGTTCTGCCATGAGCGATATTGACGGAAATTTTAGTATCAGTCCGGGCAAACTCCCAGCAGTGCTGGTGTTCAGCTATCTGGGTTACGAAAAATTCAGCCTGCGGCTGGATGAATCGAAAAACAACCTGAATGTGCAGCTACATAAAAGCAGTTACGAATTAAAGGAAGTTGAAATTAAAGCCGGCGAAAATCCCGCCAACCGCATAATCCGAAAAACCTGGCAAACCCGTGCCGAACATGATGCCGAAGCACTCCCTTTTTATACCTGTTCTACATACAATAAACTGATTCTGACCGGCAAAAAGGACTCTCTGTATAAAGCCCAATCCGAAGAAGACAAGCAAGACGCCCGCGAAGCCGATTCGCTCTTCGAAAAGCAGCACTTATTCATGGTTGAGTCTGTGAATAAGCGCTACAAGCGGGGCGACAAGGTTAAGGAAGAAGTGCTGGGTTCGCTTGTTTCGGGATTTGAGGATGCTTCCATTTTTATGCTGGCTCTTAAGTTTCAACCATTTACGCTTTATGCACCACTCATTGAATTATCGGGAAAACAATACGTAAATCCCATAAGCCGCAATTCGGAAGCGCTGTACTTTTTCAGTC
This sequence comes from Bacteroidota bacterium, assembly GCA_020438185.1. Classification (GTDB taxonomy): domain Bacteria; phylum Bacteroidota; class Bacteroidia; order M30B66; family M30B66; genus M30B66. The sequence continues at coordinate 2,130 of JAGQVC010000195.1, read as the reverse complement.
TAGAGGACACTTTATTTAACGGAGCCGACACTACATACATCATCAGTTTTCATCCCCGCAAGGGAAAAACATTTAATGCACTGGAAGGTACTGTTTACATTCAGGCACCCGATTATGCGCTGCGCAATGTAATTGCCGACCCGATTGATGCGGATTCTCCAACCCCGATGAATATAAGGCAGCAATACACCAAATTGCCCGACGGACATTGGTTTCCGGAGCAAATTATTACCACACTCGAATTTAAGACAGTTAATTTACCCGGAAGTAAGCTGGTTGGAGTAAGCAAAACCTATGTGAGCGAAGTGGATCTGAAAACCGAAGTTCCGCGTAATAAATTCGACGAAAATGAGCTGGAGGTGCTGGATTCCAAAACCAATCGCGACAGTTCGTTTTGGAAAGCAGTTAGAATTGATGAGCTTACCGCAGAAGAAAAGCGCACTTACGATATGATTGACAGCCTCTTTAAGGCTGAAAAAATCGAGACAAAATTCAGAGGATTTCAATACCTGATTCAAGGCTTTATTCCGATTAAATGGTTCAATCTGGATTTATACAAACTCATGAGATTCAACCAGCACGAAGGCTTCAGGCTGGGTGCGGGTGGTATTACCAACGACCGTTTATCGAAACGCTTTGCATTGGGTGGTTACGGCGCTTACGGTTTCCGGGATAAAGTTTTTAAATACGGCGGTGAAGTTCAGGTGTTTCTGCACCGAAATTCCGAACTTACATTAAGATTAGCCTATCAGAATGATATTGCCGAATCGGGTCAACAACAATTGCTAAATGCGCGCAAACCCACGCCTGTTGAACAATACAGGAATTTTCTCGTAAACCGTTTCGATGCTGAGGAAAAAACCTTTGCCACGCTGAGTTTCAGAAGCATGAAATTCCTGAAAACCGATGTTTTTGGAGGAATCAGGCATCTTAGTCCGCAATATAGTTACGCTGTAAACGGTGATTTTTCGCAAAACCCGCGTTTTACCTGGCAGGAAACCGGCGTTTCGTTTACCTATTCGTACAAGCAGAGTTTTTACAAAAATGGCAACCTCAAAATTCCGCTCAGCACCCCGTTCCCGGTTATTTATGCGCAGGTAATTTACGGCGAAGACCTGGCTTACAAGGGCAGTTTTACTTATACCCGTGTGGACCTGTCTATAGAACATAAAACGATGTTCCGAAGGCTCGGTAAATTAAGCTGGCAAATCCGGGGAGGTTATATCGACGGAACGGTTCCTTATGCCAATCTTTTTAATGTAAGAAGCAATTACCGCAAGAAAAATGACCTTCCGGCTGTTTCGGAAAATACGATGGAGAGTTTCTCCATGAATTCCTATGCTTCTGATCGCTATGCCGCCCTGTTCCTGCAGCACAACCTGGGTTATTTTTTCAAAATAAAGAAGTTCAAACCTTCCATCATGTTGTACCACAATGCCTGGTGGGGCGATTCACGACAGGCGAATACCGTTTCGATGAGCTGGCTGGATTACAAAACGCCCGATGTGGGTTTATTTGAAGCCGGTCTTGGCTTGAACGAGTTGGTGCGATTAAACTCGGTTGGATACGGCGTTGCCGGATTTTACCGTTATGGAGCAAGCTCCGATGCCAATTGGAAAAAGAATGTGTTTATTAAATTATCGCTTGGCATTGGCTTTAATTAACCGGCATGCAGTTTCGTAAAAAACAAATTATCAATTGGTTGCAATGCTTCGTTTTGTTTGCCATACTCTGGTTTTCACCCTTCGGGTTGAAGGCGCAGTCCTTGATTTCGGAGCCGGGCGAGCTTGATTTTGGCACGGTTGAATCGGCCGCCTCACTCCGATCCTTTTTGGTATTGCGAAATAACTCGGCTAAAATTGTGTATTTGCTTCGGGCCGACAGCCCAAAAAACTTGGATGTTTACACATCGGGGAAGAAAATTGCACCCGGCGATACGCTTCATTTAAGGTTCATGTACACGCCGCCGGCACCCGGAAAAGTGAATGAGGAAATCAGCCTGGTACATTCTGCATCCGACAAACCAATGCACATCCGCATAAGTGGTCAGATTAATTCAATCGCCGGAAATGCCCTCACCAATTGTGTCAATTTTGACCCGAAGGATGGCGGCACAGGTCCGGGAGCTGT
>JAGQVC010000194.1 GCA_020438185.1 Bacteroidota bacterium | reverse complement strand
TTATAAACGTATATAAACGATTGAGGGGCATTTCAGTTATTCAAGTGAAATGCAAATGAATCCAATTACTTCATTGCAAAAGTAAGGGTGCAGTTCCGGGATTATTGAGTTGTTTCCAATGTAGGGAGCATTTCGCAAATTATAACGTTCGCTGGGGTGTTAAAAAAGCCGGGGCGGGTTGCAAGGGTTTAAACCCTTGCAAGGTAAACCCGAAACGTGCACTGGAATCTCCCCACAATCGCTTTAAACGTGTATAAACGATTAACCAACAGTTCCAGATTTTTTCCCGCGTAAGTTTGCAAAGTCGGATAGCAACATTGCTTTCGCCCGAAAACCATCAAGGGTTTAAACCCTTGATGCACTTGCCCCTCAAGTTGTCATTAACCAAACCTAATCGCAAATAAAAGCTTTCGCATCACAGCCATCCTCCAAACCAAAATTGTTAATCTTTAATTCTTTATCCAACCATGTCAAACTCAAGGACTTTCATTTGGATTCACGCAGTCTGGTCAACCCGAAACCTTTCTCAGCTAATTCATCCTAAACTCGAGCGACGACTGTTCAGATTCATTCACGAGCATTTGCAGAGTTTGGGTTGTAAAGTTTTAATTGTGAATGGTGCCAGCGACCACGTACATTGCCTGTTCAGACAAAACCACAAAATGGCCCTCTCTGACATTATTGGACCCACAAAAGGCTTAAGTTCTCATTATGTGAATTATCACAATCTAACTTCAGGGAAGTTTGCCTGGCAGGAAGGCTTCGAAGCTGTTTCTGTAAGCCATGAAGAACTTAGGAACATTTTTGAATCAATCGCAGCTCATCCCGGAATTCATGAAACAGCATCATTTGAAGATGAATTAAACAAGCTGTTGGAGGCAGTAAATCCCATTCATTTTTAGAAATATCCTGTAATGGTAAAGCGTCTCAAATTCAACCTTTGTTACACAAGCTGAACGATGTGACAATTTGAACCGCTTAGCACATTCAAAAAGGGCTGCCTCATATTATGAATTATGAAGCAGCCCTTTGAAATATTATTACTCTATGTTTAATAGGTAGCAGCCAAATTCACAGCTGCCTGGGCATCCAGATTCCCGTATCCTCGCGATGAATTCATCGATGGGTAATTCTGGCTTGTAACAACCATCGCTGTTAATACCGAAATTTTACTCATTGAAGGATTAACCGACCAAACCAGTGCGGCAATCCCGGCTGTTGTTGCTGTGGCGCAGGAACTACCACCAACATAAGTAGGTGAAGTGCCTGACATGCCTAATGAAATTGTATTTCTGTCGGAGTCGGAATTGCGCTCCATAGGAATTGTAAATACAACCTGGCTTCCGTCATGACAGGTCGAACATGTTGAACCGTTCTCTTTAACCCCGGTAACAGCCACACAGGCGCTGTATTTTGCAGGATAAATGACGCCCCACCAGCTTGTCCAGCTAAATGAAGTTCCTGCTGCAGCAAAAATGAGTTTCCCCAGATTATTTGCATAGTTCACACCATCCTGCAAAACACCGCTGGAGAAAGGTGTTCCGATACTCATGCTGATAATTTTAACATCATTGCGGTTCCCCATCCGTATGAGTGCATTTTTTACTGCAGTCTTTTCAGAGGATTTGTCCAGTACCACATCATCGCATGCACGAATAAAATGAAGATTAGCACGATAAGCTACTCCCGTGCTCGAATTTAGGTTGTTTCTCGGACCTGCTGCCAGGCCACTCATGCTGGTTCCATGAGCGCAACTTGTGTATGCAGAGCTGCCATAAGTATAATCTGTGGTGATGGTTCTGCTACCGGAAAGACCATTCGTGAAATTTGAATTTAACAAGGATTGCGATGAACTAATTCCGGCATCAATTACTCCAATTGTAATATCACTTCCCTGAGTGGAGTTCCATGCATTAGGGATATTCACCAAAGGGTAATTCCAGGGCATCCGCGCCGCGGGTGAAATAGTTGTGTAATCAGAGCTGTTCAGCGAATAACTGGAGCCATCACAACCCGAAGAGGACCTCTCTGCTGTTTCAGGCCAATAATCCAGGGGCTCGATGTATCTGGTGTTGTCCAGATTATAAAGTCTCGTTATGAGTTCAGCTGAGCTTGCCCTGAAAGTTAAAATTGGTAAAACAGGATCGTCTTCAATTAATATGTCTTCCCATTTTACTGCGGTTCCGGCAGCTTTCGACGATTCACGTACAATTAATTGTATAAGAGCGTCGTGCACGTTTTTCCATTCCGCACTTTTGATATCAATCTGATGAATTGTTTTTTCCAGATCGCCGGTCCCGGCAGGACGATAGCCCAGAGCAATGGTCTGATCTCCGTATTGAGCTGCGCTCCACAAGGTTTTTAAATCAATCATGTTCCAGGTAAAATCGCCTTTTTCTTCAAGAAGTCCGACTATAATCCGGTCGGTTTCTTGCTTGCTGAAAGGCTCACCCTGAGGCGCTTCCGCAGCATTTGCTTTTTCTTTAAGAACATCCTCCCTGACAACTTCTGTTTTTGGCTGTAAAGGATTTACAGGTTCGTTTTTCTCGCAGGCTGCGAAGAACATTAGCCCGGCTAGGGCCATTAATAAATGTTTTTTCATGCAATGAAATTTTGAAAATGATGTTGACCGGAAACGAATTTAGCATCCCGCAGAATTGGTTTTCAAACCTGTTTCAGAATTGTTTGAACAGTGCTGTTGATAAGTGAGTGGATACCTGGTTGAAATCCTTTCCAATGTATATTCCGCCAGCGATTGCCTGCCTGCCGCAGGCAGGAAGCAAAGTGCCATGCACTGCGAAAAGCGCGGTGACCACCTGGCAGGCAAATAAAATGCTGCCTGCAGCCGGTGGGCAGGCGGCAAAATAATAAGAACTGCAAACTTTATTTAAAGCTCCGCTTTGATGCAGCTCGCTGCCTGCTTCACTTTTTCAAGGGCGTTTTCTACTGAACTGCCGGTTGCAAGCATTACTCCCATGCGTCTTTCGCCATTTACTTCGGGCTTGCCAAACAGTCGTATTGATGTGCCGGCTGTGCTAAGCGCTTCGTAAACTCCTGTGAACGAAACTTTTTTGGACACACCTTTAACCAGCAGCGCTTTGGATGCTGATGGCGCACACAAATTAATCTCAGGAACGGCCAAACCAAGAATGGCTCGCGCGTGCAGCGCAAATTCCGATAAATCCTGAGAAATCAATGTTACCATGCCGGTGTCGTGTGGCCGGGGGCGACAATTCCGAGAAAATCACATCATCGCCGGCAATAAAAAATTCGACCCCGAAAATTCCTAAGCCGCCAAGCTCCTTCACTACTGCTGCGGCCATTTCCCTGGCTTTTTGCAAGGCCACTTCCGGCATCGGGTGTGGTTGCCACGACTCCTGATAGTCGCCATGCTCTTGCCTGTGACCGATTGGAGCGCAAAACGATATTCCGTCGCGATGCGATAGGGTAAGCAAGGTGATTTCACTGTCAAACTTGACAAATCCTTCAATAATTACACGCGAACTTTTTCCGCGGGCACCTTCCATCGCATAATTCCACACACGTTCGAGCTCTGATTCGCTTCGCAAAACACTCTGACCTTTGCCGCTTGAACTCATAACAGGTTTTACCACACACGGAAAACCAATCTCCCGGGCTGCCGAACAGAACTCTTCAAAATTGCCTGCAAAACGATAAGCCGAGGTTTTTAATCCCAGTTTTCCTGCAGTCAGTTCCCGTATTCCTTCCCTGTTCATAGTTAGCTGTGTGGCTCTGGCGGTTGGAATTACTGTAAATCCTTCCTGCTCCATTTGAACAAGCATATCGGTAGCTATTGCTTCTACTTCGGGTACAATCAGGTGCGGGCGCTCTTTATACACGATTTCACGAAGGGCGTTTCCGTCCAGCATCGAAATGACATGAGATCGATGCGCCACCTGCATGGCTGGGGCATTGGCATACGAATCAACCGCAATTACTTCTGTACCAAGTCGCTGCAATTCAATAACGACTTCCTTGCCCAGCTCGCCCGAGCCAAGCACCATTACCTTGATTGCTGTTTCTGTGAAAGGTGTTCCGGGATTCATAGCACACTGAATTTCTGCGCCGAATTTAGCAAAACCCCGCATAAATCGGCTAAATTGATTACTTTTGCAGCCCGAAATAAAAATCCTCATGATTTCTGTCAGCAACATCTCTCTTCGTTACGGAAAACGCACACTTTTCGAAGATGTTAACCTTAAGTTCACACCCGGCAATTGCTACGGAATTATCGGCGCCAACGGCGCAGGTAAATCTACCTTCCTCAAAATTATGAGCGGTGAAATT
>JAGQVC010000193.1 GCA_020438185.1 Bacteroidota bacterium | reverse complement strand
CCTGATAATCGATGGTATTATTTTTATCAAGCAAACGAAGTGAAAATCCATCGGAGGAGCCATATCCCGGCACAGCCGGCGGTTCAAAATATTCAATTACGGCACCAAGACCATGAGTTTCTTCTTCGAGTAATTCAATGATTTCTTTTACTGAGTGTTTTCGTTCTTCCCAGTCCTTTAAATTTATAAGACAGGTACCTGCATTTGAACCTCTACCTTCGGTAAGAATTTCGTAACCTGCCAGAGAAGTAACAGATTGAATATCGTCAATTTCTTCGGCAATTTCCTGTAATTGTTCAGAAACTTCTTTTGTGCGTTCCAAAGTACTTCCGGGAGGCGTTTGCACGATTGCATAAATCTGTCCCTGGTCTTCATTGGGAATAAATCCGCTGGGCAGGATTTTATTAACTGAAAAAATTCCAAAACCGAATGCAGCCAGAATCGCAAAAGTGAGTAAGCGCCGGTTTACAATTAACTCAAGAAGTCTGGTATAGCGCCCGGTAAGTTTTTCGAAATTTTTATTAAACCAGTCGATAAAGCGGTTAACAGGTGTTTTTTTACGTGGTTTACCATGTTCGTTTTTTAGAATCATGGCACATAATACCGGTGTGAGCGTTAGTGCAATAATTCCGGATAATACAATAGAGCTTGCCATTGTAATTGAGAATTGCCTGTAAAAAACGCCCACAGGTCCAGGCATGAAAGCAATTGGGACGAATACTGATGTCATTACCAGCGTAATTGCGATTACGGCACCACTGATTTCTCCAAGAACTTCTTTAACAGCCAGAAACGGAGATAAATGCTTTAATTCCATTTTAGCATGAACCGCTTCTACAACCACAATTGCATCATCCACCACAATACCAATTGCCAGCACCAGAGCGAACAAGGTGATTAAGTTTATACTGATATCGAAAATCTGCATAAACAGGAAAGCACCAACGAGTGAAACAGGTACGGCAATAATCGGGATGAGTGTAGAGCGCCAGTCGCCCAGAAAAATAAATACAACAAGAGCAACCAGAATGAATGCCTCAACAAGCGTATGAAGCACTTTGTCAATTGAAGCATTTACAAATTTGGAAACATCATAATTTATTTCATAATTCATTCCCGGAGGGAAATCAGCTTTTAATTCCTCCAGTTTCGCTTTCGCATTTTTAATTACGGCACTGGCGTTTGTTCCAAAATTTTGTTTTAGAACTATTGAAGCTGAAGGATAACCATCCTTATTTGAATAAATATCGAAGAATTCACTTCCTAATTCTACATCAGCGATGTCTTTCAATTTCAGTAATTCGCCATTTGCATTCGCTTTAATTACGATATTCTCATATTCTTCAGGCTTATTGAAACGACCTTTATACGACAAAGTAAATTCGAGTGACTGAGGTGTTTTACCTGAGGCTTGTCCTAATCGGCCGGGACGGCCAATAAGACTTTGTTCCTGCATGGCTTCCATCACTTCATCAGCAGAAATGCTATAAGCCTGCATTCTATCAGGTTTCAGCCAAATACGCATTGCGAACGTTCGGCTTCCCAGAATTTGTGCACGCCCCATACCACTAATCCGCTGCAATTCAGGAATAACATTTACACTGGCATAATTGTACAGGAACTTTTCATCAGCATTTTTATCGGTGCTGTATAAGTTCACATACATAAGCATACTTGGCTGGATAGGAGTAATAATGATACCTTCGCGCTGAACAAGTGGCGGCAGGTTATTCATTATCGCATCCACTCTGGTTTTTACGTTAACAACCGCGGCATTCGGATCAGTTCCCGGTTCGAAAATAATCTGAATGGTAGCTTCGCCGGCACTGGTTGCATCAGAAGTAATGTATTGCATCCCCTGCACACCGTTTATCGCTCTTTCGAGCGGAATCAGTGTTGATTCAACAAGGATTTTGGCACTTGCACCAGGAAAGGCAATAAAAATATTAACCCGGGGAGGCGCAATGCTCGGAAATTGAGAGATCGGTCTTGTATTCATTGCCAGAATGCCCAGAAAGACAATGGCTAATGAAATGGAGATAGCAAGAACCGGTCGTTTGATGAATTTGCTAAACATAATTATCTGTTTTTACGGTTCTTTTATTCTGCCTTGATATGAATTAATTCATCAATAATTGCATCCTGACTTTTGAATTCGGTTTCGATTTTATCACCGTTTTTTACCTTTCTCAAACCTTCTATCAGAATTGTATCCTGAATAGAAAGGCCTTCAGTTACTGCATAAAGATGAGGCATTTCATTTCCAACGTTAATGTGCCGGGATTCTACAACCCCATTTTTAATTACGTAAACAAACTTTTTATCCAGCACCTCAAAAGTTGCTTTTTGTGGAATTAAAATCGCATTATCGAGAGGGACTTTAACTCGTACCTTACCTGTTTCTCCATGTCGCAGGAGCCGCTCCGGATTTGGGAAAGTTGCCCTGAAAGCAATATTCCCAGTTTCGTTATTAAAGTCGGCTTCTATGGTTTGAACTACACCTTTATAATCAAACATTTTATTGTTTGCCATAATTAATTCCACTTTCATGGCAGAATCGGAATGGGTGCTTGTTTTATAATCGAGGTATTCTGCTTCGGGCACATTAAAATAAACCCACATCTGGCTGTTATCAGATAGGGTTGTTAAAAGGTCGCCGTCTTCAACCAAACTACCCAGCCGAACATAGAATCTGTCCATAATTCCATCAAAAGGGGCTTTGATTTCTGTAAATCCAAGATGAACCTGAGCTACAGCAAGTTCAGCCAGAGCTTTATCGTATTTAGCTTTTGCCAGAGCCAGTTCGTTTGCCGAAACCACATTTGAATCGGCAAGTTTTTTTGTATTGAGATATTCGATTTCTGCAAAGTTGGCTTCGGCCTGTGCTTTTTGAAGTTCAGCCTTGTACATGATAGGTAAAATCTGGAACATCATCTGTCCTTTCTTAATTACCTGCCCTTCATCCACGAAAATCTGCTCGAGATATCCTCTTTCAAGAGCACGTATTTCGATATGGTTGATGGATCTGATCTGGCTTACATAATCGCGAGTGATTAGTGTATCTTTTTGAACAGGTACTGAAACCTGAAAGTGTGTTGATTCTTCTTTGTTATTGTGTTCCGATTTGCAACCGGAATTGATGAGAGCAAAACATGCGCTCAACAGCATGAAAATTTTTTTCATGTAAATTAATCGTATTAAAAAGGTTTGGGTCCACCCGCTTTTTAATGTGAGCGGGACAAAACACAACACAACAATCCCGAATCAGTCTATACTGAACAGGGTTTTAACCGGTCAGAAAAAACCGGATTCAGTAATCTCAAATGCGGAAAACTTCCAGAAGGATAAATATTCTGGTGGAGTACTTAAAGGCTGCGCCTGAAATAATCTTCAGCGCGCCTGCGAGAATGTGCTGTTGGAAACTTAATGCTATTGCTACGTTTAATGCAGCAGCGAGGTCAGAAGCCGGATAATACTTTCGACTATCATCCTGCCTGCTTTCTTCTTCCTGTTCGTACTCGAATGGTGATAGATTAATGTAGTATTGTCTGTCACCGCTATCCGAATCACTACTTGCAAGTTTGAGTAGGTTGTCAGACGCTAAATGCGGCTGGTAAGAGGAAATCCGGGAAGAATGAAATTCTGACCTGGAAGAATATTGCGCTTTAGCAACATTTTGCCCGCCCGAAATCATCCAGGCGCAGACCAGCACAAGCAACAGGTTCAGAAAATTTCTGAGAAAGGTCTTCATTTCCGGCGGCAAAAGTATATCAACTACGTTGGATTGACAAGTTTTGTTATGCTAAATATTAACTTAATAAAAGTTGAGCGGTGGCATACATAGCAAATTTCATGCTAAACACAAATAGGAGGATTTTTCTGATGCACATGATACCAACTTCAGGAGAAATGCAGAATTGAAATGAAAAAACATAAGTACCAGGATTGATTAAATTGTTAATTATTCGGAGTATTTGATTTCTCTTGAATTGCCATTAATAAAAAGTGTTTATTTGTGATAGCGATTCAAAGAATTAAAAATAACTCCTACAAAATCATGAGTTTATTCAGGCAAGATGAAACATTCAAAGGAATAAATTTCTCGGATGCAAATCATGCGAAAGCAGAGTTCGAAAATTGTGAATTTAAATCATGCAATTTTAATTCTGTTGATTTATCTGAGTTTGTTTTTCAGGACTGCGACTTTGAGAACTGCGATTTAAGCATTTCAAAATTGAGTAAAACCGCTTTTAGAAATGTACATTTTAAATCTTCTAAATTGATGGGACTGCGGTTTGATCAATGCAATCCT
>JAGQVC010000192.1 GCA_020438185.1 Bacteroidota bacterium | reverse complement strand
TTCTCACTTATTCAACCACAAACCTTCCGGTTTGGATGCCGGAATCAGAATTAATTTTTACAAAATAGATTCCGCTACTTAGACCGGTCAATTCAATTCTGTTTGGATTATTTAAGATAATGTTAGAAACACGGACCAGCTTTCCGTACATATCAAATAATTCGAGCGTTCCTGTTTTGGCAGCATCAGCCTGCAGGCTAATAAATACCTGGTTACGGGCCGGATTCGGATAAATAGTTAAAGTTTGTTTATTCAAATTATTGCCGCTTGAAAGGGCCGTTTCACCAACCGTTCTGATAGCTGAATTGGTTCGGATTGCTTCATTGAAGTCAAAATAAATATCCGCAAAATTCTCAACTACATAGTCAACCGGATTGTCCTCAACTTGTTCCAGTGCAAAACGAATGTAACCGATACTTCCCTGAGGGCTGGAAGCACTATCGGGCAATAAAATATTTTCGAAGCGAACTGTTAAAGTGCGATCTTCAAGGGTATATGTATAAGGGTGCGAATTACCTGTGAAACGAAGCGTTTCGATGTCCAGATATTCACTTAAAGTATCTACCAGCACCACTGTGAAAGCTGTGTCGCTACCTGTGTTCTGAAAGCGGATACGGTATTCGAGTTCGTCGGTTCGTTCAATACGGCTTGTATTTCCAACGCCAAATGGCCAGGCAAACTTATCGTTGGGGTCAAAAGCACCAATTATGTAGTCGCAGTCTATATCGAGCCAGGGTTGCTGATCCTGAATTGCATATCCGGGTGCACCTCCACCAAAGAAAAGTGCACTGTGGCAATCGCTTAAAGCCCAGGCAAATGTATTAAACGGATTCGCATTGGTTTCCCAAACAACAAAAGTCACTAAGTCATTATCGTTTGTGTATGAATAAGTTGTTTCGGCTCCGGCATTTAATTGAAGCGTTCCGGAATCTTCAAGCAATCCGTTACGACGCACTTCGTAAGGCATTGGCTGGCTCATATTACCCGAACCGGTATTCGAAATTGTAAATGTAGCGGTAGTGCTGTCACTGCATTCTGCATGAACTGCAAGGTCAGATTCATCCCATTCTGCAGGGAATTCATAGCAATCGGGAGGTTGAATGTATTCGGCTTCAACACAGCCGAAAGACCATAAACCATTTTCGCAGGAAACTGAATCGACAATCCAGAAATTTCCGGTTTGTCCGGGTGAAAGAGGTTCAATATCAAAATGATAAAGAGTGCCATCAAATGTATAAGGCACTGAAAAATCAACGGGAATTATACCTTCATCGTAGCGAAGCGTAATTTCTGCTGCAGGAAGCGATAAGGTTCCATAATTACCATATTGCACAAGACGTGTACTTGTAAAGCACCTTCTCAGAAATGGAACCGATGTTTCAACCAATGGTATTGCGCAGTCAACAGTGCTGCTGTAGGGTACATCTGCAAGCAGTGTATCTCCTTCAGGTACATCCACTGTAAATGAAGCCGGGTTTTCAACGCAGTTGGCCGACCACAATAACGATGGAACAGTTGTTTGACTTACCTGAACGAGACCTTCGGCATTTCCAGGAAGCAACAGGCGATATGTACCATCGAATAAAGAATACGCGTGAAGAATTGTACCGGTGTACTCAATATGTGCATTCGAAATAGGCGCGTCGCCAGCATCATAAATGCAATTTCCGTTGTTGTCGGAGTAAACCATACCGCGCACAACCTTGCTGGAAAAAGGCAACAGATTTATTCCGCTGTAAACATTAATCGTGTATGGCACCGGAATATTTGAATAATTGGTAACGATGAGTAAATAACGGTGTTCCGGAAAAAACAAAGCGTTGATTACTTCTGTGCTCGCCGTGCTGTAACTGCAACCCAGGGTTTGTGGCATTCCGTACTGACCGGTAAAAGTGTTGAATTCCTCACATGGGAAACCGGTTGCATCGATAAGTAAATAATCGTAATCGACCTGACCTGCAATTACGATTGTTGCTGCACCGGTATCGGAAACTGTAAATTCATACCAGGTTTGATTTGGAGCCGAACCCAGGCAACTTGGATAAGTCATACCGGTTGTTCCCGCATTAATAATATTCTGAAGAAAAGTATTAACTGTAGGCAAGTACTGATATTCGCCATTGGCGAGAGGAAGCGCATTTGCACAATCACAGCCCGGAGTGTTTTCGCGCGCTGCATTTTCGGTTCCGGTAATTTGAATCGGATTATTTATTTTTTCCAGATCAGCATCCGATTGAGCATTGAGTTGGGCGAAGCTCAAAAGAAGCACTGCAGAAATTAGCTTAGAGTAAATGTTATGCATAAAAAAAACAGCTTAGCGATTTTCAAAGCTAAGCTGTTTAGAAATGGTATTGAGGAAGAAACAGAAAATTCTTACCTGTTAAGATTAATAGTTTCTGAATTCTTATCCCAAATATGTCTTAAGAATCTTGCTACGTGAAGTTTGTTTCAATCTACGGATGGCTTTTTCCTTAATTTGTCTTACGCGCTCACGGGTGAGGTCGAATTTCTCACCAATTTCTTCAAGTGTCATGGCATGTTCGCCATTCAACCCAAAGTAATATTTAATTACTTCGGCTTCGCGCGCAGTTAATGTTGAAAGAGCGCGGTCAATTTCCTTGCGAAGAGAATCGTTAATCAGGCCGGCTTCAGGACTTGGACTGTCGTTGGAGCGCAATACATCGTACATATTGCTTTCCTCACCTTGAACAAGCGGTGCATCCATTGAAATGTGGCGCCCTGAATTTTTCATGCTTTCCTTCACGTCGTTCTCGGTGAGCTCGAGCAATTCTGCAATTTCTTCAGCGCTTGGTTCGCGTTCAAATTCCTGCTCCAGTTTAGAGAACGCTTTATTGATTTTGTTGATTGAACCAATTTTGTTGAGCGGAAGGCGGACAATTCTTGATTGTTCGGCCAAAGCCTGCAGGATTGACTGACGAATCCACCAAACGGCGTATGAAATAAATTTAAATCCTCGGGTTTCATCGAATCGCTGAGCCGCTTTAATCAATCCGAGATTGCCTTCGTTAATTAAGTCGGGAAGGCTGAGACCCTGATTCTGATATTGTTTGGAAACTGAAACCACGAAACGAAGATTTGCCTTGGTTAACTTTTCCAAAGCAGCCTGATCTCCCTGACGAATACGACGGGCAAGTTCAACTTCCTCTTCGGCGGTTATGAGTTCAACTTTTCCGATTTCCTGAAGGTACTTGTCTAATGATGCTGTTTCGCGATTCGTAACCTGTTTGGTAATCTTAAGTTGTCTCATGGGTTATAGTTCCGTTTTTGGTTAAAATTCGAATCGGCAAAAATACAAAAATTATTCGAATCAATAGGTTTCGTTTTACCTCATTCATGCAATTTATTACATGGCTTTCGGCCTTTGTTAAACAAGCCTGAATGAACAAGGTTTAAGCAGGTTTCAGTCTTTCAGATACATCCTGCGAAGCAGATCTCCGGCTTTCATGACAAATCCGGCCTGAAGGCCGCCCAGAAAACCGGTTAGTAATATCAACGACCAGGCGGATTGGGGCAATGGAAATAGCTGAACGAGTCGTATCGAAAGAATGGAATCGTTTTGAAAATCCAGCCACCAGGCGAATGATGCCCAAACCAGAAAAACGGCTGTGAACCCACGTAAAAAAGGAGAACGATTGACCGGAGCCAGTAACATTCCCAATAAAAAGCAAAGGGGTAATAAAATCCACCAGGGCAGGAACCATCCCGCGATAGCGGAAAAAATGGCGGTAATTAGCACCCCGGGCCAGAACATACGTTTTGACCTACGGCGTGAGGCGGGTGATATGTAAGATGCGTTGATGCTGCTCATCAGGCTTTAAAATCAATAAGTTATAGTATTTTCCCTTTACCCAGAAATCTACAAAATTGTCGTAATATCTACTTCCCGGGTTACCGCTCTGTCCACCGGGATACACACCGAATGCCTGTCCCGAAACACCCGGACTAACTACCATTCGCCAGCTTGGCCCCCAGTTGTGACTTGTTGCGTTTACAATGCTTTTACCACCTCCATTTTCAATATCATCGATGCTGAAAGCAGGTAAACGGGTAAGGTGCGTGAGTGTGGTATGTTTATAATGTGCCCAGTTAAATTCTTTTGCAGGGTTCCCGTTTTTCCAGTTCTCAACCGAATCGGCCATATTATGAAAACTCGCAGAAACAAGACTTTTAATGCTTTCTGTTTCCGGTGTTTTCCGGTTATCAATTAATTCCCCTTCGGGGTGATTTTTTAAATATCGAATAGTTTGAAACCAGTCAGGTTTAATTAATCTTCGTTCATTTCCTTCAAATTCGTCCCAGATGCTATTG
>JAGQVC010000191.1 GCA_020438185.1 Bacteroidota bacterium | reverse complement strand
TTCTTCAACCAGGTGTTCAAATTGCTGGGGAACTTCAAAAAATGAAAAACTTCTGCGTAATTCAATTTTCCCCACCCGGGCGTTAGGCAATCCGGTGGAATCGCAAATTAAGCGTACCATGCCCGATTTATCAATTCCGTCAAGTTCACCCACACTCACAAAGTAGCGTGTCATAGGCATCCCAACAGGTTTTCCTTTCTCGCGGGACCCACGGGTTTCATTTAAATCCTGTGCATTTTTATAATATTCAAGGAAACGGTTAAACTCAAGACTGAGGAAGCTTCTGAGCACTTCATCTTTAGTTTTATCCTCAAAACTTTCAATAATCGATGGCAGATATTGCTCAATGTCAGGATGAATTTCAACATCATGAGCTCTTTGAGCAAGGTTCAGCAATTGTTGCTCACAAACTTCAATTCCGCTAGGAACCGGCTTATGAACAAAGGTAGCCCCAATTTTATGCTCAATCGCTCTGATTTTCTGAATATCACGAGGGGTAATGATAGCAAGAGAAATTCCTGAACGTCCTGCTCTTGCAGTACGGCCACTGCGGTGAGTATAGCTTTCGGTGTCGTCAGGTAAATTGTAATGAATAACATGTGTAATATTATCTACATCAATTCCTCGCGCAGCTACATCTGTGGCAACCAGCATCTGCAAATGTTTGCTGCGGAATTTCCGCATTACTGCATCACGCTGGGCCTGACTCAAATCGCCATGCAGCGCATCTGCATTATACCCATCTTTAATTAATTTCTCAGCAATTTCCTGAGTTTCAACTTTTGTGCGGCAGAAAATTATTCCATAAATATCAGGATGTGAATCCGCAATTCTTTTTAAAGCAGAATAACGGTTTCCGGCACTAACCATGTAATAAAGGTGACTGATATTTGTTGCACCCGAATTCTTTTTTCCAACCGCAATTTCTACAGGTGAAACCATGTAGTTTTTATTTATTGCAGCAACTTCGGGTGGCATTGTTGCCGAAAATAACCAGGTTTGTTTCTCTTCCGGTGTAGTAGAAAGTATAAAATCAATATCCTCCCTGAAACCCATATTGAGCATTTCATCAGCTTCATCCAAAACCACGGTTTCAATTTCATCAAGCCTGATGGCTTTTCTTTCTATCAGATCTTTAAGTCTTCCCGGTGTGGCAACTACAATTTGAACACCTCTTTTAATAGAGTTAATCTGGGTGCTGATAGCTGCTCCTCCATACACAGAAACAATTCTGATTAATGGAAGCTTTGCGGAAAAGGACTCCAAATCACGACTGATTTGGATGCACAACTCTCTTGTAGGGCAAAGAATCAATGCCTGTGGAGTTTTACGCTCTTCGTTAATAATGTTAAGTAGTGGCAGTCCAAACGCGGCTGTTTTCCCGGTTCCTGTTTGCGCCAGCGCAACCAGATCGGTAATGTTTTCGGAAAGCAGCGGGATTGTTTGCTCCTGTATTGGTGTGGGAGCTGTAAATCCGAGTGATCCTACTGCTTCCAGGAGCTCCGGACGGAGCCCCAGTTCAGAAAAAGTTGTCATTTATTTATTTAAGCCGCAAAGGTAATGCTTTAAATGCTTCGCCCGACATGCATTCTATTGAGGCGTAACGAATTAAAAAAACCGGACACCGCAAAGTGTCCGGCTGTTCTGTAAGCCGGGTTCTGTATCCGCCAATGGCGGATCCCTGTCATTTATCTGGGCTTTACGTTGCCATAAAGCTCTAGCAGCCTACCCGTCATGCCGGTAAAACCGGGAGCGAGCAGCTCCAAACATGACCTATTTGGCCTTTCAACCCCTGAGGTTTACCATCACAAACGTCACCGTTTGCGTCGTGGGCTCTTACCCCGCGTTTTCACCCTTATCCCGATAAATCGGGACGGTATTTTTTCTGTGGCACTTGCTGTCACCGGTTGGTTAACCTTCCGGCGCCTTCCCGTTAGGAAGCAGGGCGCTCTGTGTTGCCCGGACTTTCCTCGCTGTATCATAGATACATCGCGACAGGGCGAACACTGCAAATATAGAAAGGATTACTTTGATTTTATTTGCCTGTAAAATCTGATTTTTTAATCTTCCTGATAACATTTCCTGAATAAATTAAAGCACCGGTAACCAGTAAAAAATAAATTAACAGGATGTATGCTATTTGGATGAGGTTTTCCTGAATTTCGAAATATATAATCAGCAAACCCGCTCCCAACAATGAAATCATTGCGAATAAAGTGACCATCACACCTGAATTTGTTTGCTTTCTGACTTTATAATTGGATAAAGCCATCAGAAATGAAACTGTTATGAATGTAATACTTCCAAATTCAAGAATAACTTTTAATCCGCCGGAGGCGATAAGTAAAAATGCAGCAGAGCTTAGTAAAATGATAGCATTACCGGGAATATGTACTTTCCTTCTTTTGCCCAGAAATTCTGGCAGATAGCCATCTTCCGCGATCACTGCGGTAAGCCGGGATGCCCCGAAAATAGTTCCGGAAATTGCACTCGAAGTAGCCAGCAAGGCTCCAAGTATCACAATTAGACTGCCCGCTGACCCCAGATGATCCTTAGCGCCTGAAGCCAGCGCATATTCCTGACCTGTTATTAATTGCTGTTTCGGAATTACTGCCATTGCTGCCATTGCCAGAAAAATGTACAACAAAACGGCAATTCCAATTGATAGATAAATTGATAAAGGAATATTCCTGCCCGGATTTTTCATTTCACGATAAGCATGAATAACCAATTGAAAACCCTCATAGGCTACGAATGTTATTGCAGCAACCATCAAAATATCTGTGAATCCTGTTCCGGGCTCAATCAGTGGAAGACTTGCTGAAAAGTCTCCTATTCGGGCAAATAATACCGATATTAATATCAGTAGAATTAATTTCGTGTAAACCAGAAAATCTTCAATCTTCCCCATGCCTTTTACACTTACATAGTTAATTATTGTAAAAATGGCAAT
Source organism: Bacteroidota bacterium (assembly GCA_020438185.1). Lineage (GTDB taxonomy): Bacteria > Bacteroidota > Bacteroidia > M30B66 > M30B66 > M30B66. Next base: position 1,388 of record JAGQVC010000191.1, on the reverse strand, counting down.
AACAATTGCAGCGGTTAATCTTCTTGCAAAAACGCTATCGAATTCTTTAAACTGACTGCAGAAATAACTGGCAAATGTGAATGCATAAAGTGCCAGTGTGCTTATGTAACCAAATACAATTAGCCAGCCAATAACTGCTGCTGCTTTTTTTGAACGCGGAAATGTCTTTTTAAAAAAAGAATATGTTGCACCTTCATCTTTGTACAAAGCAGCGAGTTTTACATAGGAATAGGCCGCAAAAAAAGCGAGAACACCTCCACATAATATAGCCAGTGGTGTGGCATGTCCAACCTTTTCAACAGAAATTCCAAGAATTGAAAAAATCCCACCTCCAACCATTCCGCCAAGGGCAATGGCGATTAACTCAGGAAGTCCAAGGGCCTTATTTCCAGTTGCATCAGACTGCTTCAAATTATTTTAAACTTACGTAAAGTTAACAGGTTTTTACGTGTGTATTGCTTGCGAATCAGATTGATATTAATTAAAAATAGCAGATAAAATTAATGAAATTAGGAAGTTGCTTCAACCCATTTGCAAATAAAATCACTTAAGTCTGCAGATATTAAATCCAGTTCAGAATTAACCGTAAAAACTGCACGGTCGTTAGCTTTCCATGCAACCTTTAATTTAAATACTCCATTAATTTTTAGCTTAATGTTTGATCCGGGTTTTACCCCTGCATGGAAAATTACCGATATTGGTTTGTTTTCAGGAAATATCCTGATGGTAATTATGTCACATGAATTGCATGTATAACTTGGACCATTCCATTTCCAAATCTCATCAATTCGAGCATCTGATTCAAGAATTAATTTTCTTAATTCATTAATTAAATTAATGGAATTATGCTTCGTGTTTATTAATTTTTGGGTAACCTCTGAATTCATTATTTGACCAATATTTCAGTTGCTCCCCAGCCGTATGAGGAAAGCGCGGCATCATAGAATGTTATTCCTTCTTCCTTTAATAATTTTCTGATTTCATCTCTCAATCGTCCTTTCCCAACACCATGTATAGCTACAAATTTCCTTATTTTACGCTGTCTGGCTTCATCCAAACACTTTAAAAAATGCCGCAATTGGTATTTAATTATTTCAGAATTTTCCATACCTGAAGTATTTTCCAGTAATTCTTCAATGTGCAGATCAACTTCAAATCGTCCTTCCCTTCCTTCGGTGAGCAAATATCCTCCTGAAGAAGTTATATTATGCCCGGTTTTTTCTGCTCCTGATTTTTCTGCAGGCTGATGCTTAATGATTTTTTCCGGATACACCTGAACAAGCATGGCACGTGCTTGTAATTCAGAATCAAAAGGCCAGTTGAGAGGTTCTGTAATTTGAGGAGTCTGGTATTTAATATATCCGCTCCAGGCATGAGGGACAGAATCC
>JAGQVC010000190.1 GCA_020438185.1 Bacteroidota bacterium | reverse complement strand
GATTGGTCCGGATAAACCGGCAGGATTGAAATTAGAGCCTGTAACACCGGTTCCACTCCATGTACCTCCTATGTCACCGGTTATGAGTGTGTTTAAATCAACAACAGGGTCGCTGCTGCAAAGTGAAGTCGTGGTCCAGGAGGGATTCCCGGCTGAATTTACCACAATGTTGTGAGCAGTTGAAGCTGCGCAGGCTCCTGCTCCAACCGAGTACGTAATTGTAACATTACCTGAGAGGCCCGACGGATTAAATCCGGTCCCGATAACACCTTGTCCACTCCAGGTTCCTCCTGAATTACCTGTAACCAAGGTGCTCAAATCGATGCCGGCATCCGTATCACAAAGTGGTGATGGAACCGTCCAGCTTGCATCAGCACCAGAAGCTACGGTAATATCTTGAGTTGATGAAGTGGCGCAATTACCCACATTAAGCGAATAAGTGACTGAAACAGGTCCGGCTAGTCCGGCCGGGTCGAACATGTTTCCTGAAACCCCTGTGCCGGACCAGGTACCACCGGGATCACCTGTTATCAGGGTGTTCAAATCAAACGGAAGGTCAGTATCACACAAAGACGTTGTTGTCCAGGCAGGATTGCCACCGCTGAGAACATTTATAAAGTTTACCTGACTATTTGCGCAGGTACCGGAGCCAACTGAATAGTTAACCGGGATGTTTGCATTTAGACCTGCAGGATCAAACGTGCTTCCACTAACTCCGGTTCCTGACCAGGTTCCTCCCGGTGTGCCTGTTACCAGTGAATTAAGATCAACAGGAGCATCAAACGAACAAAGAGTTCCCGGAGAGGTCCAGGTGGCTATTGATGAAGGAGTAACCGAAATCTCCTGAGTAAACGTTGCACTGCAGTTATTACCTGGATTTGTAGTCGTATAACTTACCTGCACCAAACCGTTTTGTCCCGATGGGTTGAAGTTATTGCCGCTCACTCCTGCACCAGACCAAACTCCACCGGGAGTTCCGGTAACCAGAGAGTTCAGATTCAAAGGATTGTCATTGTGACATAAAGCCGGAGGCAAAACCCATGAAGCATCCGGGCCGGCAAGTATTGTAACATCTTGCGTCAGCATATCGCTGCATGAACCTGCATTTACATCATACCTTATTGATACTGTACCGGTAAGACCGGCAGGGTCAAATAAGTTACCATTTACATTTGTTCCTGACCAGTCCCCACCCAATGTGCCGGATACAAATGTATTCAGGTCAACAGGCGGGTCTGATTCACAGATGCTGAAGGTGGTCCAACCAGCTACAGGGGTGGGGACAACAGTTATAACATCTGTGGATGTGGTTGTGCAAAAGCTTTGCCCAACCGAGTAGGTCACATTGATTGGTCCGTTAAGCCCTGCCGGATTGAACATATTACCATTAATACCCTGGCCGATCCAGATTCCACCCTGTGTCCCTAAAATGTAAGGAGTTAAATCGATGGGAGCTTCAGATTGACAAAGTACTCCGGGAGTACTCCAGGAAGCTGACCCGCCGGGTATAAAATCAATCGAATGTGTTTCGGAGGTATTTCCGGAAACGCAACCCGGCACTCCCACTGAGTAAGTGATGTCTATAGTTCCACTCAGTCCTGTGGTATTAATGACTGACCCGGTTATATTCGGGCCATCCCAAACACCACCCGGAGTTCCGGTAACCAAAATACTTAAGTCGAAAACGCCCCCGGTTGCGCAAATTTGCTGCGGAGGTACCCAGGATGGATCAACCAGTTCGTAGGGTGCAGTGCAACCCTGATTGTCATATGAGGCATTGCCGGCAGCATCAAAATTCGCCAGTGCGCCGTCACCTCCAACCAATAAACTTCTGTCGTATGTCACGCTTTGGCTGCACCCTGCGGGTGGATTAAAACTCATCGTAAGCGTTCGGAGTCCCGTTCCGGCGTTGGCAAAATTTCCTGCGGCAGCAGCACCGCAATGAAATATTACATACAAGGTATCAGAGAGGTTGGCAAAGGTGCTGTACTGCGGATCGAATGAAACTGAAGAAATCAACAAAACATCTGCTCCGGCTGGAATAATTCCCCCCGGAGGTTCGATGAGATAGCCGCAATTCATAATTGTGGCATTTATCTGAGCAACCAATGCTGCAGTTGAAGCATCCTGACAAACACCCGACCAGGCATTGGCTGAATTAGGCCAGCCAACGTTTAAATTATTGGCATCCAATGGAGTATTTCCAACGCTGAAGCGAACAACTTCATTCAAACCTTCAATTCCACCCGGCGAACAGGCATCAACAAGAATACTCTCAATCTGAAAACAAGCCTGTGCCTGCACATCCTGCCGGAAAGGCAGTGTGAATAAAAGGCATAATAGAACAAGACCCTTGCTGCGTAGCAGTTTTGGCGCCATGTGGTGGAACTGAGGAACAATACAAATGTACTGATTATTAGTGATTAAAATATTAAGATTTCCACAATCAGGGGGATCGCCGGTTAAAAAGTGCTTTGAAGGTAAATTCTATACGTTAAGCTCCTGTTAAAAGAATTTTATTTCCCCTACAGATTTAAAGTTTGTATGTTAAATGAGATGACTCATCCAATACCTTTGAAAGCAAAAATGAACCTCACGAACAATAAGATTTTAATAACAGGAGGAGGAACCGGAATTGGTAAAGGTCTCGCACAGCTTTTCCATCAACTTGGCAATTCGGTTATTATTTGCGGTCGCCGAAAGGATGTGCTCAAACAAGTTGAGAACGAATTACCCGGAGTGATTTCTTATTCATGCGATCTGTTATCAGAAAATGAGCGGGAATCATTGATGAAAAAGTTAGAAACAGAACACCCTGATTTAAATGTGTTGATTAACAATGCCGGAATTCAAAATTGGATGAAGCCGGAAGATTCTGACTTTTTTGAAAGGGCAAAAATGGAAATTAAAATCAACGTTGAGGCTCCAGTCCATCTCACTCAACTTTTCCTGGCATATAGAAAGGCTAAAACGGTAATAAATGTGAGTTCCGGTTTAGCTTTCACGCAGCTCAGCAATGTTCCGGTTTATTGCTCTACCAAGGCTTTTCTTCATTCATACACCCGGTCAATGAGACATCTGCTTAAGTCAGGAAACATGGAAGTAATTGAAATTATTCCTCCGGCATTAAATACTGATTTGGGAGGAATTGGTCTTCATGATTCGGCTCCTGCTGTTTCCGATTTTATTGAGGCAGTTTATCAAGGTTTAAATGCGGGAAAATCTGAAATAACCTGGGGTTTTTCTGAGATGATGCGCAACGCGGGACCCGTCCAACTTGAAGAAGCGTTTAATAGAATGAATCCATGATATAAAATGGCATATTGCGAATTTGTTTCAGGCCTTTCGGCCGATAATCCTCACGTTTTTTATCACAATCATGTTTATGGTTTTCCCTTAACGGGGGATAATGAATTATTCGGGCGGTTATTACTCGAAATTAATCAGGCAGGCTTAAGCTGGGATACAATCCTGAAGAAGGAATCAAATTTCAGAAAAGCATATCTCGAATTTAATATTCATAAAATAGCAGCGTTTAAAGATTCAGATATAAGGAGACTTTTAAATGATTCCGGAATTATCAGAAATCGTCTTAAAATTGAAGCGGCTATTCATAATGCCAAAGTCATTGTGAGCTTACAATCAACCCATGGATCATTTGCCGAATGGTTATGGATACACCGAAATAACAGACTTGAGGATTGGGTTAAATTATTTAAAAAGAATTTCAAATTTACGGGAGGGGAAATTGTGAACGAATTTCTTATGAGCATTGGATTTTTGCCTGGGGCACATCACGAAAATTGCGTTGTGTTTAAAGAAATATCAAAAGCAAATCCTGTTTGGATTCAATTAATTAATGATGGATTTTAATTATAATAATTTAAGGTATATAATTCATATTCTGGTATGCGTTTGCTTATATTCCAATCCATTAACCGGACAGTCTGCCAGCAAAAATTTAAGCTGGACGCAGGTTCTTTGGGTTGATCCGATGGAAATTGGATTGAGTGTTGTTTATGAAGGTGAGATTAATGTTGACGGCGAGAATATCAGTTCATATTCAATTTCCTGGAATGATACTTTAGGTGCCGCCGCTAATTTTCCGTCCTACAATCGACCATATGAATTAAAAGCTGTTGTGCGTGACAAGGATAGCATTGTTGGAAAATACACTGGTTTAAGTACACAGATGAGTCACTGTATGATACTGACAAATTCAAAATTCGTTGAATTATTTTTCTGGGTTGATTTAAATATTTTCTTTTCGAATAATCAAAAAAGAAATGGCCAGGAGCACCCGATAAATGAAGGTGATTCCATGTTACCAAGACCGCCGTTAATTG
>JAGQVC010000189.1 GCA_020438185.1 Bacteroidota bacterium | reverse complement strand
ATTGTGCTTTTCAATAACATGCAGCATGTTCTTTTGTGAATCTCTGATACTTCAGTTTTGTTTGTACATTTGGGGCCGAAATTCGGGGGAGTTCTGATGAACAACTGCTCGCTGAGTTTGTTGGAAACACAGCCCGAACAAGGTCAGGATAAAATATGGAAACACCTACCAATGAATATGTTCCGCTGCTGATACAGCTGGTATTTGCTTTTGGATTTGTTGCAATAGTGCTGATTGTCACCCATTTGCTAGGTCCAAAACGTAAAAGTGAAACAAAACTGCAAAGTTTCGAATGCGGTATTGAGTCGAAAGGCAATGCCCGACTTCCTTTTTCCATTAAGTATTTCCTCACGGCAATTCTTTTTGTGCTGTTTGATGTTGAGGTGATATTCTTTTATCCCTGGGCAACCAACTTTAAGGAGTTTGGCATGCAGGGATTTATAGCCATGTTCATTTTTGTTGCGCTTTTCCTCCTGGGTTTCCTGTATTTGTTCCGGAAAAAGGCATTTAAGTGGGAATAATTATCTGATTGATTATGAGCAATGTGAAAATGGTAGAAGCCCCTGCGGGTATTGAAGGACAAGGCTTTTTTGCTACAAGTCTTGATAAAGTTATTGGTTTGGCAAGAGCTAATTCCATGTGGCCTCTTCCTTTCGCAACATCCTGTTGCGGAATTGAATTTATGGCCACTATGGGCTCCAATTACGATTTGGCACGTTTTGGTTCCGAACGTATGAGCTTTTCGCCACGCCAGGCTGATCTGCTGATGGTTATGGGTACCATTGCAAAAAAAATGGGACCGATTTTACGTCAGGTTTACGAACAAATGGCAGAGCCCCGCTGGGTTATTTCGGTTGGTGCTTGCGCCTCGAGCGGCGGAATTTTCGATACGTACAGTGTGCTGCAGGGAATTGACCGCATTATTCCGGTTGATGTGTATGTGCCGGGCTGCCCGCCACGACCTGAGCAGATTCTGGATGGTGTTATGAAGATTCAGGAACTCGTTAAAAACGAAAGTCTTAGAAGAAGAAATCAGCCTGAATACAAGGCCCTGCTTAAATCTTACGGAATCGAAGTTGAATAAATATGGCCATCAGCAGCGAACAAATCCTTGAAAAATTATCCGCCGTTTACGGCGAAAATATACTGGCTCATTCTGAACCATTCGGAATGCTCAAGATTGAGTACAAAGCCGAAATTCACGAAGAACTGGTGCGCACACTGCGGGATGACGAAACTTTAAAATTCAGATTTCTCACTGATTTGTGCGCCGTTCACTACCCGGATGACAAAGGCCGCGAGATAGCTGTTGTTTGTCACCTGCATAGTCTTGAAAATAATTTCAGGCTGCGCCTTGAATGCCGGATAAGTGAAAGCAAACCTGAAATAGCATCGCTTACTACACTTTTTGCCGGAGCCAATTGGATGGAACGGGAAACCTATGATTTCTTCGGAATTAATTTTACCGGACACCCCGATTTGCGCCGTATTCTGAATGTTGATCACATGGATTTCTTTCCGATGCTGAAGCAATATCCACTCGAAGATTCTTCGAGGGAAGATAAAGATGACAGATTTTTTGGACGTTAATTTTTGGAACAATGACAGAACAGTCCATTTACGGCGAAGATCATATTAAGGAAGAAGAGAAACAGTATAATACGCTGAATCTCGGCCCAACTCACCCTGCCACCCACGGCGTTTTTCAGAACGTTTTGCAAATGGATGGCGAAATTATCATGTCGGCCGAGCCAACTATCGGGTACATTCACCGGGCTTTTGAAAAGCTGGCCGAGCACCGTCCGTTTTATCAGGTAACACCGATTACAGACCGTTTGAATTACTGCTCGGCTCCGATCAATAATATGGGCTGGCACATGACAGTTGAAAAGCTGCTCCAGGTTGAAACTCCGAAACGCGTTGATTACATGCGAATTATTGTAATGGAGCTTTCGCGAATTGCCGATCACCTGATTTGCAATTCGGTTTTGGGTGTTGATGCCGGTGCTTTAACGGGTTTTACTTACGTATTTCAATGGCGCGAACGCATCTACGATATTTTCGAACAGATGTGTGGTGCCCGCCTTACCACTAATATTGGAAGAATTGGTGGGTTTGAACGCGATTTCAGCCCTAAGGTAATCGAAATGATCCGTGCGTTTTTAAAGGAATTCCCGGCACATTTCAATGAATTTGAAGGTCTGTTGCTGCGCAACAGAATTTTCATGGATCGTATTATAGGCGTTGGGCCGATTTCGGCCGAAAGAGCTTTGAGTTATAGTTTTACCGGGCACAACCTTCGCGCCGCAGGCGTTGATTACGATGTGCGTGTAATGAACCCGTACAGCTCGTATCAGGATTTTGATTTCATCATTCCGGTGGGCACTTCGGGCGATACTTTCGATCGTTTCTGCGTTCGTCAGGAAGAAATCAGACAAAGTCTAAAAATAATTACTCAGGCACTCGATAATCTGCCTGAAGGAAAGTTCGTAGCCGATTGTCCGGAGTTTTATTTACCTCCTAAAAAGGATGTTTACAACAGCATGGAAGCGCTCATCTGGCATTTCAAAATAGTGATGGGTGAAGTAGATCTTCCTTCGGGTGAGGTTTACCATTCGGTTGAAGGCGGAAACGGCGAAGTGGGCTATTACCTTATTTCGGATGGTGGCAGAACGCCTTACCGCCTGCATTTTAGAAGGCCCTGCTTTATTTATTACCAGGCTTACCCCGAAATGATAAGCGGACAAATGCTGTCGGATGCCATTCTTACCATGTCGAGTATGAATGTAATTGCCGGTGAACTTGACGCATAAGCACAGAAAGTATGTCAGCACAAATACACGGAACACAACATTTTGATGAAGCAGTACGGGAAAAACTGGCTTTCAGTCCCGAAGCGCTTCAGACTATCCAGAAACTGATGAGCCGATATCCGGAGGGCAAACACAAGGCTGCCCTGATTCCTGTGCTGCATGTGGCGCAGGCGGAATTCGACGGCTGGCTCAGCGCCGAAGTAATGGATCTGGTTGCCGATACCATGAAAATACTTCCAATCGAGGTATTTGAAGTGGCTTCGTTTTATAGCATGTTCAACCTCAAACCGGTTGGAAAATGCCAGCTTGAAGTTTGCCGCACCTCCTCCTGCTGGACGCGTGGTGCCGAGGATATGGTTGAATACATTGCCAAAAAGCTGAATATAAAGGATGGCGAAACCACACCTGACGGAATGTTTACTTTAAAAACCGTTGAATGTCTTGGTTCATGCGGATCTGCGCCGATGCTTCAGTGCGGTGCCGAATACCATGAAAACCTGACTGAAGAAAAAATTGATACGCTTTTGGAAAGGTATCGTGCCGAAGGCACAAGAAAAAATTATACTGACTTAGACTTTAAAAACTCGAAGTAACAGGATATGGGAAGAAAATTACTGCTGGCCAACGACCATATTGAAGGTATCCGTTCTTACGAGGTTTACCGCAAAAATGGTGGCTATGCTTCGGTTGAAAAGGCGCTTAAGACCATGAGTCCCGAAGCGGTGCTTGAAGAAGTTAAGGCTTCAGGTCTCAGGGGACGCGGTGGTGCCGGTTTCCCTACGGGAATGAAATGGAGCTTTCTGGCCAAGCCTGAAGGTGTTCCGCGTTATCTGGTATGCAATGCCGATGAATCGGAGCCGGGCACTTTCAAGGATCGTTACCTGATGGAACGCATTCCGCACCTGCTGGTTGAGGGCATGATTACTTCAAGCTTTGCGCTTGGAGCCAATACTTCGTACATATACATCCGCGGCGAGTATTTTTATGTATCGCGGATACTCGAAAATGCCATTGCCGAGGCGTATGCAAACGGCTGGCTTGGTAAAAATATTCTGGGAACCGGTTACGATCTCGATTTGTATGTTCAGGTTGGTGCCGGCGCCTACATTTGCGGCGAAGAAACGGCCTTGCTCGAATCGCTCGAAGGTAAAAGAGGTAATCCGCGCATTAAACCTCCATTTCCCGCTGTCGCGGGATTGTGGGGCTGTCCAACCGTTGTAAATAACGTTGAAACAATTGCCGCTGTAGTGCCGATTGTGAATGAAGGCGGAGCCGAATATGCAAAAATTGGTATCGGTCGCTCAACGGGAACCAAACTGATTTCTGCTTCCGGCAATATTAAAAATCCGGGCGTTTATGAAATTGAGCTTGGTGTTTCGGTTGACGAATTTCTGAATTCGGATGAGTACTGTGGCGGCATGGCAAACGGCAAACGTTTGAAAGCCTGTGTTCCGGGAGGTTCATCAGTTCCTATTTTACCGGATTATCTGGTAACGAAGACGGCCGCCGGAGAAGACAGGCTCATGACTTACGAA
>JAGQVC010000018.1 GCA_020438185.1 Bacteroidota bacterium | reverse complement strand
TAAATCCCTAGCTGATCAAGCAAAACGTTTCTGTTGATGTTGGCCAGAATGATATCGAATCTTTTGTTTTCAAGGTGCTCTTTTCCTCCCTCCAGGACTTTCATCTGAACCTGATTTTTCTGTGCGTTTTCAATACTGTTTTCAACCGCCCATGTTTCTATATCGACACCAAAAGCCGAAAAGGCACCCATTTTCATTGCCAGAATACCGAGGATTCCTGTGCCGCAACCCATGTCACATACCTTTTTTCCTTTCGGATTAATTTTGGAAAGAGCCTGACACATCAGTCGGGTAGTGGCATGGTGCCCGGTTCCGAAGGACATTTTCGGCTCTATAACCAGCTCATACTTGTATTCGGGCATCGCGTCGTGAAAAGGAGCCCTAATGCATATTTCTTTGTTCACGAGAATCGGGTCAAATTGGGATTCCCAGACAGCATTCCAGTTTTGAGGCTCAATTCTTTTTATATCCGGTTTTTCGGAATATCCATTTTTCTGAAGCAATTTTAAAAGCTGTGGTTCCGAATAATTCTCTTCCGGGGCATACCCCAGAAATCCATTTTCTGAATCCACAAAACTGTCAAATCCGATTTCCGACATTTCTGCTATTAAAATGTCTTTCATCGTCCGACGATTTCCGGTAGCGATAGAAACTTCGTAATAAACGCCTGTCAAAACGAATTCGATATTGAAATGAAATCTGCAGCCTTGAGGGATGCTCCTCCGATTAAACCACCATCGATGTCGGGACATGCGAAAAGAGAAGCTGCGTTTCCCGGATTGCAGCTCCCTCCATAAAGTATGGGTAATGAATCTGCCACTTCGGCTCCCGAAATACCTGAAATTAATGAACGAATAAATGCGTGAACCTCCTGAGCTTGTTCGGGGCTGGCTGTTAGTCCGGTACCAATGGCCCAAACGGGTTCGTAGGCAATAACAATGGATGCAATCTGGTCTTTATTTAATCCATTTAATACACTGGTTATTTGCCGGGAAATAATTTCTTCAAGTCGCCCCGATTCTCTTTCCTGAAGCGTTTCACCAACACACACTATCGGAGTCATATTTTCACCAAGAATTTTGAGTGTTTTGGTTAATACATCCGCATCACTTTCGTTATAAAGACTCCGGCGTTCGCTGTGACCGGTGATAACATAAGAAACGCCTGCAGAAGCTAACATGGAGGCCGAAACCTCACCAGTGAAGGCCCCTGAAGATTGACCTGAGCAGTTTTGAGCTCCAATAGCGATTTCAGTTACTGAAAGTAATTGATTTACACTCATTATCCAGGGAAAAGGGGGGCAAACAACCATTTTTACACCCGAGCCGCCAATAAATTGCGAACTTAATGCAGCTGCAAGTGACTCAGCCTCTTCGCGATTGGTGTTCATTTTCCAGTTCCCTGCAACAATCTTTTGTCTCATCGTTTCTGTTTTGCGCCAAAGATAGCCAAAGCACGAATTGAGCGTCTTATTCTTCTGAGTACTTTTATCACATGAAAATTCTTTTTGCCGATACTGCTCACGCGGCACTCAAAAAAGGGCTGCAAGCTGCAGGATTTATGTGTTCCGATTTGGATTCCGATTATGCTGGCCCAATTGCAGAAGCGTTAAAGGGTTATGATGGAGTGGTTATCCGAAGCCGTTTCAAATTTGACAGAGAATTACTGGAACAACTTTCCGGTTTAAAGTTCATTGCCAGAGTAGGAGCGGGCATGGAAAACATTGATGTTACTTTTGCTGAATCGCAGGGTATAGTTTGTTTACATGCTCCCGAAGGGAACCGAAATGCGGTTGCCGAGCACGCCCTCGGGATGTTGCTGGCTATGCTGAATCATCTGTGCCGGGCAAACCGGGAAGTGCGCGAAGGTAAATGGATCAGGGAGGGTAACAGAGGCGAAGAACTTGAAGGTAAAACCGTTGGAATAATTGGGTTTGGCAACACCGGTAGCAGTTTCGCCCGAAAGCTGAAAGGATTTGACGTTAAAATACTGGCGCATGACCCGTATGTAAAACAAGTGGATAATGCTGATGTGGAGCTTGTTGATATGAGTCGGATTTTTGCAGAAGCCGATGTGGTTAGTTTGCACGTTCCTCTAACGCCTGAAACACATTCATTGGTTAATTCGAAGTGGCTGAGTTCCTTTCACAAGCCTTTCAGGCTGATAAATACGGCCCGTGGAAAGTGTCTGGTTACTCAAGATTTAATTGCTTCTATTGAATCGGGTCAGGTAATCTCAGCTGCGCTGGATGTGCTTGAATTTGAGAGTCTTTCATTCGAGCATTTTGAATTACACCAGGACTTGCTCGAGAAATTGAAGAATGAAGAGCGCCTTTTGCTTAGTCCGCATATAGCAGGATGGACCATTCAATCAAATATTAAAATGGCTGAAATTCTGGTTCAGAAGATTGTCAGCCGCTTTGGTTCAAATAATTAATTATGCCCTTTGCAGCCAAATCTGCGCCTGTCCACGCATTTTGAAAATTAAATCCACCGGTAATTCCATCCACATCAATTATTTCACCTGCTGCAAATAATCCCGGGCATTTTTTTAGCATATAATTTTCCGGAATTAAATCATTAAGTTTAATTCCACCGCAGGTGACAAATTCTTCTTTGAATGTTGTTTTACCCCTGATTTCCCAGGTATCGGCGGTTAGAGTTTCAACCAGTTTGTTGATCGATTTCTGATTGATTTCATTCCAGGTTTGGTCGGGATTGCAGCCGGCACGGAGTAATAGAGCTTCCCACAATCTGGAAGAAATTCCTTCGGGTGATGAATTTCGCAGCATTCTTTTTCCGGAATGTGACTTGAAATGCATGAAATTACTTCTCAGTTCATCCTGTGTAGAAGCTGGCATCCAATTAATTCGAATACTGAAATTGTAATTCTTTTTTGCCAGTTCCCTGGCCGAAAAAGCAGAACACCTTAAAACCACAGGTCCGCTATAACCCCAATGCGTAATGAGCAAAGGCCCCGATTCCTGAAATTTAGTTCCTGCAATATTCAGGGAAACTTCGGCCGACAGGCCCATTAAATTTGCAAAACTTTTGTCTAAAGTATTGAAAGTAAATAAACTTGGAAGAGGATCTTCGAACTGCACACCAAATGGGTTCAAAATGTTTCTGAAGCTCTCTATCGCATTACCTCCCGGACAAAGCAAAAGCGCTTTACATAAATATGTATTATTAGGGGTTTCTACCTGAAATAATTCTTCGTTCCGTATAATTTTCTCGAGGCCGTTTTTTAGTTCAATATCAATTTTAAATTGATGAATTTTCTCAGTAAAACAATGAATTACAGATGCTGATGTATTGCTTTCCGGGAATATCCTTCCATCTTTTTCAGTATGCGTTTCAAGTCCGTTAATTTTGAACCAATTCAGAATATCTGCTGGTCCGAATTTATACAGTGATTTACGCATGAAATATTTGCCGCGTGGATAAGCCTCAGCAAATCTTTCCAAATTAGTTTCAGCATTGGTTATGTTGCATCTGCCTCCGCCGGAAATCCTTACTTTATCGAGTATTCTGGCAGATTTTTCCAGAATTACAACAGAAATCGAAGGGTTTAGCTCCTTAATCCGGATAGCGGCAAAAACACCTGCAGCTCCTGCTCCGGCAATAATTACATCAATGTTTTTTGTATGTGTCATTAAATGGATTCCTGCTGCTTTCCGTGGCGCAATTTAAAATTGAATCAGACATTGGGTAATTGCAGCCCAAGGTATTGTGATTTTTTATCCTGCGGGCGATTTTTTTGCTTAGGTTTGCGCCGAAAATTTATGGCATTCCTATGAGCGTTCTTGTTAACAAAAACAGTAAAATAATTGTACAGGGATTTACCGGCAGCGAAGGTACATTTCACGCCGGACAGATGATTGAATACGGATCTAATGTAGTTGGCGGGGTAACTCCAGGCAAAGGAGGCAGTTCACATCTGGACCGTCCGGTATTTAACACAGTTGAAGAAGCTGTTAAATCTACCGGTGCTAATGTTTCTATCATTTTTGTACCGCCTGCGTTCGCGGCAGATGCGATTATGGAAGCAGCTGATGCCGGAATAGGTGTAATTGTGTGTATAACTGAAGGGATTCCTGTTAAAGACATGATTCTCGCTTATGAATATATTAAGGGAAAGAATGTTCATCTGATCGGGCCGAATTGTCCGGGTGTTATTACTCCGGAGGAAGCCAAAGTGGGTATTATGCCAGGCTTTGTATTCCGTAAAGGGAAAGTTGGTATTGTTTCCAAGTCAGGTACGCTCACTTACGAAGCAGCTGATCAGGTTGTAAAGGCCGGACTGGGAATATCTACTGCGATTGGTATTGGAGGCGACCCGATTATTGGCACGACAACGCTGCAAGCAGTTAAAATGCTGATGGCTGATCCTGAGACAGAGGGTATTGTTATGATTGGAGAAATTGGAGGTAATCTGGAAGCAGAAGCAGCCCGCTGGATTAAGGAAAATGGTACGAAACCAGTTGTTGGTTTTATAGCCGGTCAAACTGCTCCTCCGGGACGAAGAATGGGGCATGCCGGAGCCATTGTTGGTGGTGCGGATGATACAGCTGCAGCCAAAATGAGAATCATGCGTGAATGTGGAATTCATGTTTGTGACTCACCTGCAATTATTGGCAAGACGATGGCGTCTGTGCTTTCTTAAGAAAATAGTGTTTGAATTATTATTTCCCCCTATTCAGGGGGATTTTTTTTGTCCAGTGGCATGGTTTTAGGCAAGCCCGCAAACTCCAATTTTTGCGTTGATTCAGAAAAATGAAGAATTCAAATAAACAATTGTCTATTTTCGGAGTCATCAGAATTGTGAATGTTTTAAGCTCATTATTAGTTGAAAATAAACGATGAATAAAGTTCTAACGATACTCTTTCCGCTGCTGCCAGCAGTAGCTTTCGCTCAAACTGAAGCGCCGAATAATTCGCAAAGAATTCAAGATTCTGCTGAAGTTAAAACAGAAAATTATGATGAGCTCATGTACATGAGTACTGTATATCCGGTTGAATTTGAAGAGAGCAAGTCACCGGATATTATTTCTTCGGTTAGTCATGTACCTGATACCAAAGCAGCAGTAGAGCCTGAAGCTTTGACTTATACAATGATTTATGCCATTGCTGACCGGAAAGGTCTTATCTATGTGGAAGCTGATCCGGATCAGGAGGTTAAAGCTGTACATGTAATAAATCCACTTGGTTTTGAAGTGCTTTGCTTTCCATATGTTATCCCAAGTCACGAATTGGTAAGACTGGATTTGTCTCCACTAGGTCCGGGTCGTTACACACTTATACTTGACGGAAGATTTGTTTCTACCAGAGAGATTTCTATTAATGATAAGAACCTGGTGGCCCGGTTGCGTTAAGGTTTCCTGTAATCTTAGTTAATAATTAATCCGGAAAAATAATTCGGATTATTTTTGTGCGCATGAATCAGCGCTCTCCATTGGAATCTATTTCTCCTGTCGACGGCAGATATGCCGGACAAACACTTGAACTTGGCAATTACTTTTCTGAATTGGCTTTGTTCAAATACCGAATTAAAGTGGAAATAGAATATTTTATTGCGCTATGTGCTTCGGGAGCAGGCAAACTCCAACCGCTGAGTGTCAGTCAATGTGAAGGACTCCGGAATTTGTATGTTGATTTTAGTCTATCTGAGGCATTAAAAGTTAAATCGCTTGAAAAGCAAACCAACCATGATATTAAAGCTGTTGAATATTACATCAAGGATGCTTTTTCAGAGCACTTTCCTGAACTGGAGAAAGAATATGTGCACTTCGGATTAACCTCACAGGACATAAATAACACTGCAATTCCACTTTCCCTGAAGGAAGGTTACCAGCTTGTAATAAAACCGGCAATTGATCAGGTTATATTCAGATTGAATCAACTCGCAGATGAATGGCAAAAAGTGCCTATGCTTGCCCGCACCCATGGACAACCTGCATCACCTACTTCCATTGGAAAAGAAATACGGGTTTTTTGTGAGAGGCTTGAGATCCAGATGAATTTAGCTGAAAGTACTGTATGGGCAGCCAAGTTTGGAGGTGCCACAGGAAATCTGAATGCACACCGGGTTGCATTCCCCCAAACAAACTGGGTGGCATTCGCCAACGACTTTGTAGCTTCGCTTGGATTGCATAGAAGTAAAACAACCACCCAGATAGAGCATTACGATCAGCTAGCTGCATTTTTTCATAATATGATAAGAGTCAGCACCATTCTGATTGATTTAAGTCGTGATATCTGGAGCTATATTTCCATTGAATATTTCAGACAAAAGGTGGTTGAAGGCGAAACAGGCAGCTCTGCGATGCCACATAAGGTGAACCCGATTGATTTCGAAAACGCCGAAGGTAATCTGGGTGTGGCAATTGCAATCATGGAACATTTTGCAGTGAAGTTACCAATTAGCCGAATGCAACGAGACTTAACCGACTCGACCGTTTTAAGAAATATTGGTGTTCCATTGGCTCATATGCTTATTTCGCTTAAGTCAATCACAAAAGGTTTAAATAAGCTGAATCTTAACGAAGAGGCAATCAGGGTGGATTTGGACAAACATGCTTCGGTAGTAGCAGAGGCGATTCAAACCATTTTGCGGCGTGAATCTTATCCTCAACCTTACGAAGCCTTAAAGGCTTTTACCAGAGGGAAAGGATCGCTTTCTATGGAAGATATTCGTAGTTTTATTGATTCGCTGGATATTTCAGACACACTTCGACTGGAACTTCATCAGGTGAAACCTGAAAACTATACAGGATACAGTTTTGAAATGTAAAAGCTGCAATCCGGTGGTTGCGACTACTTGTTGTGACCATTTTTATTAACAGCACTGTTCAAACTTAAACTTTTCCCAAGGTCTCCTCAGGCGATTGTTTTTGTAGGTTTGCATACACTTTTCAATCATGTCAGCAACTACAGAGAATTTAACCGATCAGGGAACTGCATCCAAACTTGGTTTATTACCCGAAGAATTTGAGCGCATCTGCTCCATTCTGGGAAGAACTCCCAATTTTACTGAACTCAGCATATTCTCGGTGATGTGGAGTGAGCACTGCTCTTATAAAAATTCCATCAAATGGCTTAAAACATTGCCCCGGGAAGGAGATTCCCTTTTAGCAAAGGCGGGTGAGGAAAATGCCGGACTTGTTGATATTGGTGACGGGCTTGCCTGTGCATTTAAAATCGAGTCACATAATCATCCTTCGGCACTGGAGCCATATCAGGGCGCAGCAACCGGTGTTGGCGGTATTAACCGGGATATTTTTACAATGGGGGCCAGGCCGGTTGCCCAACTTAATTCTTTGCGATTCGGAGATATTAAACTGGACAGGACTCGCTGGCTGCTTCGTGGGGTTGTGAAAGGGATAGGTGATTACGGAAATGCGTTTGGAGTTCCTGTGGTTGCAGGAGAAGTCTTTTTTGATGAAGTTTACAATGAGAATCCGCTGGTGAATGCGATGTCGGCCGGCATCGTTAAAGTTGGTGAAACGGCTTCGGCGATTTCTTACGGAGTAGATAATCCGGTTTATATTGTAGGTTCATCTACAGGTAAAGATGGTATTCACGGGGCAACTTTTGCATCAGGAGACCTCACGGAAGAATCTGCCAAGGATTTACCAGCCGTTCAGGTGGGCGATCCTTTTCAGGAGAAATTACTTCTTGAAGCTACGCTTGAAGTCATCCAGACCGGAGCAATCATTGGAATGCAGGATATGGGAGCTGCCGGTATCACCTGTTCCACATCCGAGATGTCGGCAAAAGGAGAACATGGAATGGAGATTTGGCTTGATAAGGTTCCAACCCGCCAGCAAGGAATGCATGGTTGGGAAATACTTCTTTCCGAATCACAGGAGCGGATGCTCATGGTTGTTGAAAAAGGCCGTGAAGACGAAGTTGAAGCGGTATTCAGTAAATGGGATTTGCATTATGCTGTAATCGGAAAGGTAACAGGAGACGGTCGTTTGAAGTATTATATGAATGGGGAACTTGAAGCTGATGTACCTGCTGATGATCTTGTTCTTGGAGGTGGGGCGCCGGTTTATGACAGAGAATTTAAAGAACCATCCTATTATAGCGAATACAAGCTATTCGACATTGCTCAGGTACCAGAGCCTGAGCGTTTGGATGAAGTTGGAAAGTTTCTTCTTTCGGATCCGAATCTAGCCTCGAAGAAATGGGTGACAAGGCAATATGACTCAATGGTGGGAACAAAGAATATGAGCACCAATCTGCCTTCGGATGCAGCCATTGTTAATATAAAGGAGAGTGGAAAGGCTATCGCTTTAACTGTTGACTGCAATGCCAGGTATGTTCATGCTGATCCGTTTACAGGTGCATGTATAGCAGTGAATGAAGCCGCACGCAACCTGATTTGTTCGGGAGCGCGTCCTTTGGCAATTACCAATTGCCTGAACTTTGGAAATCCATATAACCCTGAAGTTTATTGGCAATTCGTTCAGGCTATAAAAGGTATGGGCGCAGGATGCTCTGCATTGGGGACCCCTGTTACCGGCGGGAATGTGAGTTTTTACAACCAAACTGCAAAAGGAAAGGATGTACCTGTTCCCGTATTTCCGACGCCAACTATTGGGATGCTGGGATTGCTTGACGACAAACATAAGGTGATGGGCCTAGGATTCAGGGCTGCAGGTGACCTTATTTATTTATTGGGAGATTCGGTTAACGATATCGCATCGTCTGAATACCTTGTTAAATGGCATAAAAACAAGAAAAGTTCAGCACCTTATTTCAATCAGGAAAGGGAAAAAGCTGTTCACGAACTAGTTATGAATCTCATCGGGAATGATATGATTTTATCAGCTCATGACGTTTCGGATGGCGGGTTGTTTACCAATTTGGTGGAATCTGCCATGGTGAATAAGCTTGGATTTTCAATAGGAACCGATGAACATATACGAAGAGATGCATTTTTATTCGGAGAATCTCAGGGAAGAATCGTTGTTAGTATTGATGCCCCCAATCAAGAACAATTTGTAGAGTATCTGGCTTTAACCGAAGTTCCGTTCTCATTTTTAGGCATGGTAATTCCGGAAGAAATCGTTGTAGATGAAGAGCCATGGGGACCGCTTTCATCTTTTGTGCAAGAATGGCAAACAGGCTTAAGCCGATACATGGATGCGCATTGACGAGAATACATACCGGCCAATCAGGGAATGGAATGAGAGTGATCGTCCTCGTGAAAAGTTATGTAATCTTGGCCGTGCTCATCTCAGCGAAGCTGAATTACTTGCTATAATTATTGGTTCCGGGACAAGAAGAGAAAGTGCAGTAGAACTTGCCAGACGCCTTCTACACAGTGTTAACAACAACCTGGTAGAGCTAGGAAAGCTTAATGTATCTGAATTGCAGCGAATACCGGGGATTGGGCCCGCTAAAGCTATATGCATAACCGCTGCGTTGGAGTTAGGTCGACGCCGACAGGAGGCAGCGCCTCTTATGCGGAGAAAAGTAACCAGTTCTTCTGACTTGTATGAGTTATTTGGTCCCAGACTGTCTGATTTAAGACATGAAGAGTTTTGGGTAGTTGCTTTGAACCAGGCCAATAAAGTTCTTGAATCAAGAAGAATCGGCTCCGGAGGAATCTCGTCGACGGTAGCCGATATTAGAATGATTTTAAAATTCGGGCTCGAGACCGGAGCTACTTCGCTGGCCGTGTTACACAATCATCCTTCGGGGAATCTAAATCCCAGCGAGCAGGATATCCGCCTTACACGAAGCATTTCTGAAGCAGCAAGATTAATAGAAATCAGGCTGATTGATCATCTTATTGTTTCTGAATCCGGATACCATAGTTTTGCAGATAGCGGACAGCTGACATAAAATAATGACCGGGAAAAAAGCTGCTAACAGAAACGATATTCTGAATAAAATCAGAGCAACAGGCAGAAAGAAATTGAATCCTGAAAGCCTGGCTAAGGAAGTCCTTGCAAACAACAGAGTGGCGCTTTCGCAGGCAATTACCCTGGTAGAAAGTAATAGTGAGAAGGATGAAGCAGCTGCGGCGGAACTCCTTAGGATATTATTGCCTCATTCAGGAAAATCAGTTCGAATAGCAATATCGGGTGTTCCCGGTGCGGGCAAAAGTACATTTATTGAAGCTTACGGGAAATTTCTGATTAATCAGGGATTCAAGGTGGCAGTGCTTGCTATTGACCCAAGTTCAGAAGTTGCAGGAGGAAGTATTCTAGGCGATAAAACACGAATGAACATATTGGCATCAGACCCAAATGCTTTTATCAGACCGAGTCCCAACAGCGGAAATGCCGGAGGAGTTGCAAGAAGAACCCGGGAATGTATTTTTCTGTGTGAGGCAGCCGGGTATGAGTACATTCTGGTGGAAACTGTTGGTGTAGGTCAAAGTGAAACAGCAGCCCGTTCGATGGTAGATGTTTTTATGCTTCTAGGAATAGCAGGGGCGGGGGATGAGCTTCAAGGAATAAAACGAGGCATTATGGAGATGGCTGATATTGTTGTGATTAATAAAGCAGATGGCGATAATTTGGGAAGGGCCAAAGCTGCACGCCAGGAAATCCAGCGCTCCTTGCATTTGTTTCCTCATACCGATTCGGGTTGGGTTCCAAGAGCCGGAATTTGTTCATCTACCGAAGGTACTGGAATAGCAGAGATTAACAGATGGATTACAGAATTCCTTGAATTGGTTAACCTTAGCGGCTATTACAAGGATAACAGAGCGCGTCAGGCAGTTTGGTGGTTTAGAGAAAGTATAAGAGAGCGTTTGCTGAACGATTTCAGACATTCTGTACCAGCTTCCACAATGGAAAAACTCGCCGAAGACGTAAAGGAAGGCTTGATTTCAGTATCCGAAGCAACGTCAACTGCGATGAAAATTTATCGGGAAAACATTAACCAAGGATAATTCCCACGAGAGTGGCCGAAAGCATTGAAGCCAGTGTACCTCCCAATAATGCTTTCATTCCGAATCTTGCAAGTATTGCTCGTTTTGACGGCGCCAGAGACCCAATGCCCCCAATCTGAATTCCTATTGAAGCGAAATTGGCAAAACCACACAAAACATATGTCATCATGATAATTGTTTTGTCGAACCCGAAAGATGAAGCAGCTTTTAAATCAGCCAGACTGATGTAGGCAATAAATTCACTCATAATAACTTTTTCTCCAAGCAACCTGCCTGCGAGCACCATATCATCGGCGGATACGCCGATAAGCCACATAAGAGGAGAAAAAAGATAACCCAAAATAACCTGCAGAGATAAGCTGGAATATTGCCCGTTTGTAACATCGAATAGCCATGCGTTGAGGTGCGTAACCTCTCCAAACTTACCAATTACGTAGTTAAACATGGCGATAAAAGCTACAAACACAAGTAACATAGCTGCCACATTAGCAGCCAGTTTAACTCCTTCGGTAGTTCCATTTGCCATGGCATCCAGAAAATTATCACCGATTTTTTCTTTGGTCACTTCAATATTACTGTCTATTTCTTCAGTTTGAGGGTGTAAAATCTTAGCAACCACTACAGCACCCGGCGCAGCCATTACAGAAGCTGCCAACAAATGCTTTGCAAAAAGTAATCTGGCCACAGGGTCATTCCCGCCCAAAAAACTAATATACGCTGCAAGAACTCCCCCTGCCAGAGTCGCCATTCCTCCAATCATAACCAGTAATAATTCTGATTTGGTCATTTTTTCGAGATAGGCTTTGATCATGAGTGGAGACTCAGTTTGTCCAAGAAAGATATTGCCTGCAACTGCAAGTGACTCAGCTCCTGACAAATGCAAGGCTTTCGTCATTACCCAGGCAAGTGCATAAACCACTTTCTGAATAATACCCAGGTAGAACAAAACGCTGGTTAATGCAGAAAAGAAAATGATTGTAGGTAAAACCTGCAAAGCGAAAATAAATCCGAATGAATCAACATCCATAAGACCTCCGAAAAGGAATTTACTGCCATCTGAAGTGAAGTTCAATACCTTAATGAACATAGAGCCAATTAGCTCGAAAAAAGACTGGATAAATCCAATTTTAAGAACTCCGATTGCGAGAAACGCCTGCATTCCCAAGCCTATCCCAACAACCTTCCATGAAATTGCTTTCCTGTTGCTGCTGAATAAATACGCAATACCAATGACTACGATCATTCCCAAAAGGCCTCTTAGTAAACCTTCAAAAGTGAAACCCTGAGAAGCAACGGGGATTCGAGTCATCTCTTCAGCAGTTCGCATAACAGCATCCGGTGTAAAGGTGCTGTCGGCGCCGGAAGTAACAAGAGTAGTGTTAAAAATTCTGCTGAAT